>NZ_JBVJCD010000001.1:0-134450 GCF_055588985.1 Streptomyces sp. NPDC041970 | reverse complement strand
GGTTGAGCAACCGGCTCATCGCCCGAGAACTCGACATATCCGAGAAGACCGTGAAGAACCACCTCAGCAGCATATATTTCAAGATCGGCGCCACCCACCGCACTCAAGCCGCCCTCTACGCCCGAGACTTCGGACTGACCGGCTCCGGGGAAACGGCCCCTTCCGCTCCGGCGTCCGCTCCCGCCCCCGAGGAAGACGCCCTTCCCGCCGGTCCCGCCCTCACCGCACGCGAGCGGGACGTACTCAGCCTGCTGGCACGGGGGTTGAGCAACCGGCTCATCGCCCGAGAACTCGACATATCCGAGAAGACCGTGAAGAACCACCTCAGCAGCATATATTTCAAGATCGGCGCCACCGACCGCACTCAGGCCGCCCTCTACGCCCAGTGCGCCGGCCTCACCTCCTGAGCGGCCCCTTGTCGGAGCTCTTCTCCGAGGCCGCCCCTCAGGCACGCGGGCCCGGTGCCCGGACCCGTGCACCCCGGCTCCGTCCGCGAGCAGGGGACCCGCGTCACGCGGGGACGCCGGGTCCGCGGCGGGGCCTCACACCCGCCAGTCGCCCGCGATCTTCAGCAGACGGTCGTTCTCCTCGGGGGTGCCGATGGTGATCCGCACCCCCTCGTCGCCGAAGGGACGCACCATGACGCCCGCCGCCTCGCACGCGTCGGCGAACACCGGCGTGTGCGGACCGAGGCGTATCCATACGAAGTTGGCCTGGCTGTCAGGAACGCTCCACCCCGCCCCCCGCAGGGCCGCGGTGACCCGGACGCGCTCGGCCACCAGGGTCCGCACGCGCTCCAGCAGTTCGGGCGCCGCGTGCAACGAGGCCCGCGCGGCGACCTGGGCGAGCCCGCTGACGCCGAACGGTATGGTGCAGGCCCGCAGCGCGGCCGCGACCGGCGGATGCGCGACCGCGTAGCCGACGCGCAGTCGCGCCAGCCCGTACGCCTTGGAGAAGGTGCGCAGGACGGCGACGTTGGGACGGTCTCGGTAGAGCTCGATGCCGTCGGGTACGTCGGTGTCGTCGACGAACTCGCGGTACGCCTCGTCGAGCACCACCAGCACCTGGTCCGGCACCCGGTCGAGGAAGCGCTCCAACTCACCGCGGTGCACCGCTGTGCCGGTCGGGTTGTTGGGGTTGCACACGATGATCGCGCGAGTGCGGTCGGTCAACGCGTCGGCCATGGCCTCCAGGTCATGCCGCTCGTCACGCAGCGGGACCTGCACAGGGGTCGCCCCGGTGGCCCAGACGAGCAGCGGATACGCCTCGAACGAGCGCCAGGCGAACAGCACTTCGTCCCCCTCGCCGGCCGCGGCGCCCAACAGGTCCTTGGTGACCCCGAGGGACCCGGTGCCGGGCACGAGGTGGTCCGGGGGCACCGCGAGGGCGGTGGACAGCTCCCCGACCAGTTCAGCGCTCCTGGAATCGGGATAGCGGTTGACGCGCCCCAGCTCCTCGCGCAGGACGGCCACGACCGACGGCAGCGGGGGGTAGGGGTTCTCGTTCGACGACAACTTGTCCACCAGGTCACTGGGCGCGACCCGGCCGGGGACGTAGCGAGGCAGCCCGGAGACGTCGAGACGCAGCCGGGGGGCAGGTGCAGGGGGCATCGAGAGAACTTCCTGAACGGGGGGGGAAGCGGACGGTCGTACGAGGCGTCGTGCGTCCGGGGCCGTGGGCCGCGACGGCGCGCGGGTGTGGGATCCAGCCCGCGCGCCGGCACCTCTGCCATGGGCATCAGCGCGTTTCGCTCACCTGTCGGGTCCGGTGGCGCGTGCCGCCGGGGTCGCCGCGGACGGGCTCAGGCGACGGCCCCAGCGGGCGCGCTCTCCTCCTCGACGGCCGTGGTCCGCACCCCCGCCCTGGCGAACTCCTCCATGAAGGTGGGAAAGGACAGCCGGACGTCTTCGTAGCCCGAGAACCGGTTGGCGGACTGCATCCGCAGGCCCGCCACGAACAGCGACATGAAGATGCGGTGGTCGCCCCAACTGGACAGCGTCACTCCGCCGGGGTAGGTCCGCGCGCCGCGGACCTCGAAGCCGTCGCAGACCCCGTCGTCGTACAGGACCTCGATGTCCACGCCGGCGCGGGTCAGTTCGGCGGCCATCGCCTCGATGCGCGACGCCTTGTGGAAGCGGGTGAGGCGTCCGCCGGTCACCCGCAGGCTGCCCTGCACGTACGCCCCGAGGGCGGCGAGCGTGGGCACGATGTTGGGGCAGTCCCGCACGTCCACCTCGAAGTCGCCGCACAGGCTGCCCTGCGGGTTGTCGACGGTCAGCGAGGAGGTGGCCCGGTCGAAGGTGATGCCCACCCCGAGCTGCTGCAGGATCGGGACGATCGCGAACTCGCCCTGCATACTGTCGCCGTACACGTTGGTCAGGACGGTCCGGCCCGGGAAGAGCGCGGCGGCGGCCAGCAGGTACGACGCCGAGGTGTAGTCCTCGTGCGTGGTGACGTCCTGGGCCTGGTAGGAGGAGGGCTGCACCTGGTAGTGGCGCATGTCCTCCGACGCGGACACCTTGATGCCCGCGTCGGTCAGGCTCGCCAGCGTCTGCCGGATGTACGACTGGGAATAGACCTCGCCCGTCACCTCGATCTCCACCGGGCCGTCGGCCAGCGGCGCGGCGAACAGGATGGCGGTGATGAACTGCGAGCTGATGTCGCCCGGCAGTCGGCAGGTGCCGCCCTTCAGGCCGCGCCCCCAGTTGACGACCGGGGCCTTGTTCTCGTCGACGATCGACTCGATGTCCGCGCCGAGTTCGCGCAGCGCCGCCAGCAGGGGCTCCATCACGCGCTTGCAGAGGGTCGCGTCGCCCGTCACCACGACCGGTGCCGGCAGTACGGACGCCAGCGCCGTCACGACGCGGAACACCAGGCCCGAGCCGCGGGACTGGATGACGCGCCGGATGTCCGGGAGCGCCCCTCCGATGCCCTCGATCTCCAGGAAACCGTCGTGCTCGGTTATTCTGGCGCCGAAGGCACGGCAAGCGTTCTTCATGGTCTCCGTCTCGTCGCAACGGAGGTCGTTGTAGACGCGTGACGTGCCCTCGGCCAGTGTGCCGGTCAGAATGGCCCGTTGTGTCTCCGGTTTCGAAGAAGGGACGCGGAAAGTTCCGGAAAAGGAATCGACCGGATCAACCTTCAGCAGCATCCTCGTGATCTCCTTTTTCTCATCGTTCGCCGTCTGATATCTCGCAAGCGATGTCGCTTCGACGTCCGGGGACGGCGATATCCGCGGAGCGAGGACATGTCGTCCCACTGCTTGGCGTTTCGATGTCGGGGCGTCGGTTCGGAAAGATCTCCTGGCGCGCACGGCAGCCCCCTCCGGCGGTGGGGGTGCGGTAAGAATTCTGTGTCCCGTGAGACGCCTGGGCAATAGGTCCATCTACCCATGACGCTTCCGGCGCCAGGGGGGGTCCAGACCCTCTTCCACCGCCGGGTACGCCGTCACGGCGGCGGCCCCCGGTGCTCCTCCGGTCCGGTCCGTCAGGGCTCACGGGTTCCCGCGTGGCGGGGCTCCCCGAACCCGGTGGTCCGCCGCGTGACGGCCGGCCGGCGGGCGGCGGCACCAGAAGGGGCCTTGATGACCTGGGGTGATGTGCGTTCCCGCGCCTTGGTCGGCTCCACGCGGCAAGACGCCTCGTCCGTCGGTGGCCTCCCACGGCCCGATGGCGCCGTTCACCGCGTTCCACGGCCCGGCCGCACGTACGGGCGTGCTCGGGCGCCTGCGGCGCCGGGGGCGCTGGGACTTAGGTCCTATTCTGACCAGGCCGTTCTCATGCAAGGCTGTGGCAGCGCGATCAACACGTTGGGGGCCGTTCCCGGTATTCAGGTTCGGGTTCATTCTTCGGTTCCAAAAGGCCCGCCGTCGTCAACCGGCCGCCCCAGGCCGGGCACGTCCATGCTCCCTGTGAACCGTGAGGACGAAATTCATGTCCGGCGCAATCCTGTTCTTGACCCGCTGGCCCTTGCACGAGGACGAGCGGCGCTGGGAGAACCGCCTCGCCGCTCCCGATGTGGTCTTCGATCCGGAGACCGACCGCGTCACCTACGTCTGTGACGAGGGCAGCCGCAGCGGAGTGCCCGCCGACGCCGAACGGGTCCACATCGTGCCGGACTTCGGCGACGTGGACGGCGTGATGGAACGCGTCGACGCCGTCGTTCGCGAAGAAGGACCGTTCGACCACATCATTGGTTTCTCCGAAATGCTCCTCGATCTCGCGGCGGCCCTGCGCGAGCGGTACGGCGTTGCGGGCTCCGGCCCTGAGGAGACCTCCCGGTTCTGCGACAAGACCGTCATGAAGGAGAGGGTGTCGCGCGCCGGCCTCCGAGTGCCGCGCTGGGCGTCCTGCCACACCGAGGACCAGGTCCTCGCGGCCGCCGAGGAGTTCGGCTACCCCGTGATCGTCAAGCCGGTGCGAGGGGCGTCCAGCCAGGGTGTGCGCGCGATCGCCTCGGCCGAGGAACTGCGGGCCCTGTGTGCCGAACGGAGCCTGCACGACCTAGAGATCGAGGAGTTCGTGCAGGGCGAGATCCTGCACGTCGACGGCGTCCTGGACGCCGCGGGCAAGCCGCTGTTCCTGTGCACCTCGCGCTACGTCTCCACCTGTCTGGACTTCGAGCTCCTGGGCGCACCGCTCGGTTCGGTCTTCCAGACGGACCCCGCGCTGCGCGGCCGCTGCGAGGACTTCGCCATGCGCTGCCTGACCGCGCTCGGTCTGCGCGCCTCCGCCTTCCACCTCGAACTCTTCGACACCGGCGACGAGCTGGTGTTCCTGGAGGTCGGCGCCCGGGTGCCCGGCGCCGACGTGCCGTACGTCATCAACGACGTCCACGGCGTGAATCTCTTCCGGCTGTGGGTCGACGTGCTGCTCGGCCGCCCGGTCGACCCGCCTGTCCCCGATCCGAAGCTGAGCGGCGGCTGGCTGATCGTCCAGGGACCCAAGCCACTGCCCCGGAAGGTCACCGCCGCCACCTCGCTTCTGGGTCGAGTCCCCTACTTGTACCGCGAGTTGGTCCCGAGGCCGGGCGAGGTCCTGGTCTCCCGGCCCGGCACGTACGCCACGCTCCAGGGCGGCCGCTTCCTCTTCCGGGGCGGCACCCAGGAGCAGATCGAGGAGGCCGTGCGCCAGGCACGTGCGCAGTACCGCCTGACGACCGAGCCTGTCCCGTAGACCATCCGAACCATCTCGTGCCATCGGTGAGAGAACCGTCGAGTCCGTGGAGGAAGACGTGGGTCAGTTGAGCCATGCGGAGCTGGTGGGCAAGAGCTTCGTGCTGTTCGCCGAGGGGTGCTTCGGACTCTTCACCAGCAAGATCGCCGCCTCGCTGGTCCGCTACAACGGGGACCGCTGCGTCGCCGTGATCGACAGCCGCAAGGCCGGCCAGACCGTTCAGGACGTCCTCGGCTACGGCGGCGCGATCCCGATCGTCAGCCGCGTCGAGCAAGCTCTGCACCTGCGCCCCGAGGTCATGGTCATTGGCAAGGGCCTGCACTCGGCCAACCTGCCCTCCGCCTGGAAGCCCCACCTCCTCGCGGCCGTCCAGAACGGCCTGCACCTGATCAACTCGATCCACTACCGCCTCACCGACGACCCGGACATCGCCCGTGCCGTCCGCGAGAAGGGCATCACCGTCTGGGAGACCAAGGACGCCCCGGCAGTGCAGCTCAACAAGGCCCGCGTCCTGGACCTGGACACCTGGGTCATCCACACGTGCGGCAGCGACTCCAACATCGGCAAGAAGACCGCCGCCCTGCAGATCTGGAACGAGGCCAACCGCAGCGGCATCCGCACCGGCTTCGCGGCCACCGGCCAGAGCGGCATGTTGATCTCCGGCCATGGCATCGCGGTCGACGGCGTGCCCGGCGACTTCATGGCCGGCGCCGTCGAGCAGGTCGTCCTGGAGGCCGCCGCCGGCAACGAATGGGTCGTCGTCGAGGGCCAGGGCTCCCTCAACCACATCGGGTTCAGCGGCGTCGCCCTCGCCATCCTCCACGGCGCCCTGCCGCACGCTCTGGTCTTCTGCCACCGCCTCGGCGCCGAGCACACCAAGGTCTGGGAGACGCCCATCATCCCCATCCCCGAGCTCATCCGCATGAACGAGGAGCTCTCCGTCTTCGAACGGCCCGCCAAGGTCGCCGCCGTCAGCGTCAACAGCCACGGCTTCTCCGAGGAGGACTACCGCCGCGAGACCGAGAAGCTGGAGGCCGATACCGGACTGCCCGTCGTCGACCCGATCCGTGAGGGCGGCGCCGCCCGGCTCGTGGAGATCCTGCGCGCCCACCAGCGCGAGACCGCGGACCGGCTGTCGGGCCGTCAGCGCTGAGGGCGGCCCCGGAACTCCGAGGAGATGCACAGATGAAGAGAGCCATCCTGCTCCTCATGCACCAGGGCAAGTCGTACACCGAGGAGCTCGCCGCGGCCGCCGCCGGGCTCGGCCTGCCCCTGGTCGCCCTCAGCTCCCGGCCGGAGACGCCGGGGGTCCTGGAGGCGAGCCGCCGCCACGTGGCGGACTGCGTGGTCACCGAGGAACCCGAACTGAGCTCGGGCGATCTCGACAAGGCCGTTCGCGCGTTCGCCGACCGGGGCTACCGGGTCGAGGCAGCCCTCGCCTCCTTCGAGGGCTACCGGCTGCTGATGGCGGAACTCAACGAGCGGCTCGGCGCGCACGACTCCGCCGAGGCCGCGCTGCGCCTCTGCCTCGACAAGTACGAACTGCGCCGCCACCTCTTCGCCGAGGGGCTGAGCGAGGTCCGGCTCCACAGGCTCGCTCCCGGCGTGACCCCCGAACTCGACCCCTCCGCCCGCTGGTTCGTCAAGCCGGTGCGCGGCGCCTCGTCCTTCGCGACCTTCGTCCTGAACGACGTCGACGACCTGGCCGACCTGCCCGCGATCCAGGAGCAGATGCGCGCCGACCGGCGTATGAAGGCGATCTTCATGGACCGGTACGACTTCCTCGTCGAGGAGTACGTCGAGGGCCCGGAGTTCAGCTTCGAGACGTTCGTCCTCGACGGCCGGATCCACCACCTGTGCGTCCACGAGAAGGCCCGCGTGGAACGCCTGGAGCGGACCACGCTGGAGGGGATGTCGGTCAGCCCGCCCATGAGCATCGACCGCGGACTCGTCCTGGAGGGAGCGGAGTACGTCACCGACTGCCTCGCCTCACTGGCGGGTCGCGGGTTGGCCGCCGGCGTCTTCCACATCGAGGTCAAGTACTGGGAGTCGAGGAAGCGCTGGGAGATCATCGAGATCAACCCCCGGATGGGCGGCAGTCTGATCGACGCCAGCGTCCAGACCGTCACCGGGCACTCCCTCCTCGACCTGTGGACCGAGTCCCTGCTGCTGCCCGCCGGCGAGCGGGACGCCTTCCACGACCGACTCACCCGCGCCTCCCAGGTGGAGGCCCTGCGCACCGGCGCGCCCACCCGGGCGACCGTGTTCCTCAGCAAGTACGGAGAGAAGGGGCGGACCGTCGACGCGATCCGCTTCGAGCCGCCCACCCGCCCGCCCCGGATCCTGCGCGTCCACGTGGCGGAGGGAACCGAACTCGATGCGTCCGACCGGGGGATCTGCCTGATGGACGCACTGTGGGACGTGGCGGCCGACGACCTCCGGGCCGAGACCGACTTCCTCGACCGACATGCGACGGAGCACTTCCATGTCCGCTACCGCTGACCGCGGGCGGCGCCGCACTCCGACCCTTCCGTGAACGTCTCCCCGCGAACCCCGTTACGAAGGAGAACACGATGAATCGCGTGCAGAACACCGGGATCGCCCACCCGAAGCCGTTCTACAACGAAGAGCAGAGCCGTCTGAAGAAGGCCGAGCTCGACCGCTACATGGACAAGAAGATGCAGGAGTGGAAGGACAGCGTCCCCTTCGCGTCCCACCTGACCGAACCGGAACTCCACCAGGCGTACTACCGCCGCACCCTCATCGAGCACGTGTGGCGTATCCGTCTCTCGCGGGTCAGCCAGAGCAAGGCCATCTACAAGATCGCCCAGGTCTCCCCCAGGGCCGCCCGCGACTACGCGCAGTACCAGGCCGAGGAGATGCTCCACGACAAGCTGTACATCAGCGACGCCGCGGCCGCCGGCGTCACCGAGGAGGAGATCCTCGCCACCGAGCCCTACCTCTCCACCCGTCTCCTCGAGGGCTTCTTCTACTACACCCTCGAGCACGAGTCGGTCATCGCCCCGGTCGTCTCCAACTACCTGGTGGAGTACACGCAGGTCAAGCTCCAGCCGGCCATCGTCGAGAACCTCCAGACGCGGCTCGGCAAGGAGAACGTCAAGGGGCAGGCCGCCCACCTCCACGTCGACACCACCGAGGACCACTCCCAGGAGATGTGGGACATCCTCCACCAACTGATCTTCAGCGAGGAGGACTTCCAGAAGGTGTTCAAGTACATCGACGACGTCCAGGAGATCCTCGCGCTGTTCTTCCGGGAGATCTACGAGGACACCTTCGCCAAGCAGGTGGAGACCTCGGGCGTCTGAGGAGCGAACCGGTCGGGGCCTCACGGGGGCGTCCCGCGTCCCCGTGCCGGAGACGCGACCGGCCGGGGTCCGGCCGAGCGCCCTGGGCCGGGGAGGCGCCCGACCGCCCTCCCCGGCCCGCACGGGGGCAGCGGGCTGCGACGCCCGGTCGGTGTCGCCTTCGAGCCGGCGCGGGTCCGCCGGGCAGTCATCGCCCGGCGGACCCGTACGGACTCCGCCGCTCCCCGTGCTTCCGCCGTCGCCGGTGGCAGGCGCCGGCGACGGGGGTCGGCCATGCGGCCGGCTCCGGCCACGACGGTCGACGCCGCGCGCGGGCCGAGTGGGTTGCGCGGGGGCCCGAAGACACCGGGCGCCGCCGTTCCCTCCGGACGCCTCACCGGTCGGAGACCGATCAGGAGTCGGTCCGGCGCCCACGCGACCCGCCACCACACCAGTCCGGCCGGTCCCCGACGGGACGAGCTGGAACCGCTTACGCAAAGATGAGGAACCCCGCGCATGTCCGCACCTGACACCGCCGCGCTCGTCAAGGAGTACCGCGAGAACGGCTTCGCGGTCGCCGAGCGCCTCTTCGATCCGAGTGAGGTCGCCGAGCTCAACACCGCCATCACGGAGATCCTGGACGTCGCCGACATCGGCTCGGTCGCCGAAGTGGAGCCGGGCGACAACGGCATGGCCCGCCGGATCTGGTCGCCCACCAAACAGCATTCCGCGTTCGAGCAGGCCGCCGCCCACCCCAAGCTGCTCGACCACGTCGAGGCGCTCATCGGCCCCGACATCCTGTTCCACTACAGCAAGCTCCACCTCAAGGCCCCGCACGTGGGCAGCGTCGTGGACTGGCACCAGGACTTCGCCTACTACCCCCACACCAACACCGACCTGGTGACGGCCCTCGTCTACCTCGACGACACCACCATCGAGAACTCCGCCCTCCAGGCCGTCCCCGGCTCCCACCTCCGCGGCCTCGCCGACCACTACGTCGACGGCTTCTTCCGCGGCAAGGTAGCGGGGGCCGACGCCCCCGACCCGGCGCTCGCCGTGTCCATCGAGGCGCCCGCGGGCAGTGTGGTCTTCATCCACCCCCTGCTCCTGCACTACTCCTCCTCGAACCGCTCCGACCGGTACCGCCGCGCCTTCCTGCCGGCCTACCGGGCGGCCGACGCCTATCCGATCCACTTCGGCCCGCACGCCGGCCACAACGAGCCCGGAGTGAAACTGCTGCGCGGCCGTGTGTCGGACACGGCGCGCGTGGAGGCCGGGGCATGGCGCCTGCCGTTCGCGGAGCGTCCCTTCGGCTCGCTCTTCCAGCTCCAGGAGGGCTCCGACAAGGCCGCGGTGACCCCCGGGTACGCCACGCTGGAGGAAGCGAAGTGACAGCCCCGCGAGCACGCCGACCGTGACGGTCGCCCGCGCCCGCCTGCCGGGCGGCGCGGGCGACGGCCCGGCAGCCGTAGCCCTGGAGGCCGACGCGGACGGCCCGCCGCCGGGCGACCGAGGCGGCCCGTAGCACAGGGCGCCCCGCACGACGTCGGGTCGGCGACGCGGCCGAGCCGCGCTTCCTCACCGCGGCAGGGGGACGGCCCGCCCGCGGTCACGGCACAGCCGGGGCCCGCCACGGCCGCCTCGGGTCCCACCGGGCCACCCACCGCGCCGGGGCGTCCACGCCGAGCGGACCGAGTGTGCCGGCGAGCTGACCACCGCCGCCCCCGCCCCGCCGCGTCGACCCGGGCGACCCGCCGCGGAGGAACGCACCCTCGTTCTCCTGCCCCTGGCCCCGCACCGGACGGGACCGCAGGAACGCCCGATGCACCGGCGCGTGCCGCCGGCCCCCTCCGGCCCCAGGCGGAGGCATCGACCTCCAGGAGGGCCGATGGCGAGTGATGACAGTGAACGGTGCCCGCGGTGGTCAACCCGTAGTGACGCAGGGGTCCCTCACTGGGCGCCGTGGCGACGTACTTCTTCCGCTTTGCTCTGCAGATCGTGGACGATCCGCCACCACCGCCGGGAACCGTGGGTGTACCAGCTCTCCTCACCAATGGGATGCCAGTCCATCAGTTCACTCAGCCGGGAGCTGAGCACATCGACATCCATGCGGCCGTAGCCACCTCGCGCGGTATCCAGCTGCTGAGCAATGTCGTGGAGCCGGTGTGCCGCACGGTAGTAGGAGAGCTGAGTATCGGTCAGCCTGCGCGCCGCATAGCCGCCGCACTTACTGCACCAGTCGAAGTCATGCCGGGCAACCAGATCCGAGACGGTCAGCAGGTCGTCCCCGTCGACGACACCGCGCTCCCGAGAGTGCCGGCACAGGGGTGAGTGGCCTTTACCCTCGTACCGCGGGTCAGCGTTCACGGCATACACCTGGACATCGGCCAGGACACCCAGCGGAATTCCGCTACCGCCGCTCCAACGGTCCTCGGTAGGATGTTCGAACGGTTCGAGGTCCAGCTGCTTGTCGGTGAGCAGCCCCCGCCACACCGCGTGGGGCAGAATGCGGGCATCTCCGTTGCGGTCGCGTCCGCCATCGAGGGTCCGCAGGTCGGGGACGCCGCGGGCCATGGCGAGGAGGCGCAGGTTACGTTTCCTGTCGCGGTCGTCATAAGGCAGCCAGGCAGCGTTCCGCGCCCCAGCGGCAAGCCCCAGTTCCTCACCGAATCGGGCATCCTGCGCGTCATGAACGGACTGGGGCCAGATGCCGCCTTCCGATTGGGGTTTCGGTCCGACCTCCGCCACCCATGGCTCGATCACACCGGCGGGAAGATCCGAGACACCAGCGACGATGGCACCCTGCCACCCGTGGTCCAGCCGTGACTCCACGACTGCCAGGGGCAGAGTCTCGACCCCGCCGCTGGGTGAGAAGACGATGTAGAACTGGTCGGCGTGGGGCAAGGCCGCGTGCAGTGCCCGCAAGTGGTCTCCCGTGACGGGGCGCCGTTCGAAGACGGGCGTGTCGTCGAAAATCCCAGGCTGGATACAGCTCGGTTGCCTACTCGTACCGGGAGCCGCCAACCAGTCGTCCCCCCCGGCATGGGCTTCAGCGACGACCATGCCTTCATCAGCGATCAGCCGGTCGGCGATGAGGGTGGGGACTCGGAGCGTAACGGTACGGCGTCCCCAGTCGGCATCGATGTGGCAGGTGACCAGGACGCCGATGGTCCACGGGTCCAGTGTGTCGAGGAAGCCTTCATCACCCCGACGGGTGCTCTCGTCCCGGATCTCCGGCAGGCGGACGGTCACCAGCCGTGCGGGGGCGGAGTTCTCAGCAGCCGCGGCACGGGCCTGTTCTTCCCAGGACTCAATGAGGGCCTGAGCGCCGGAAAGGGCTTGGGCGTATCCCTTACGGTTGCTCCGGATCCGGTGCAAGAGGGTGTAGGCGATGTACGAGCGTTCGCTGGGGTCGTCCCAGCCGTACTCGGCTTTGCCGCGCCACTTGTGCCACAGCTCTTTCAGCTCGCCGGTGATCTCCTGGCTCTTGCCGAGCACTGTGAACGCATGATCATGCACCGGAAGTTCCGGATCGTTCATCCCGGCCACTGCGGCGGCGGCCAGAAGCCGGTCCGGATCGACGAACTGCGCCGCTTGCGTCCGCAGGGTTTCCAGGTACCGCTCCTTCAAGGCCAACTTCGGCTTCGCCCACTCTTCCAGCCAGGGAAACCTGCTCACGGTCGCCTGTGCCTGGTGCAGGCTTGTCGCCGCGCCGCGCCACGTGGAAAGCACCAGGTCCCGAAGCCGTTCGGCATCCTCACGGACCTCCCGCTCGTCAAGGACCTCTTCCCCGTCTTCATCCGTGTCCTTGGAGGGCGAACGCAGAAGGTCAGCCGCAGCCTGTACCTCCTCTCCGTCCCAGCGTTCGTCCTCGTCGGGTGCCGTGTACGACCGCAGCCGATAAAGGAGTCCAAGGCCACCGAGCGACTCCAGGAAAACGCTGAGAGCAGTCGTCGGCCGCGCCCAAGAACCCCATGCCGCGCAGCGAGCGCACATGCGATTGACCATCGCCGCGTCCAACGGAATCCGCGCCGTCACCACATCGCTCGTGCGCAATTGGGTACAGCTCGTAGAGGCGTGCAGCTTGGCGTTCTTCCCTTTGGCCGAGTAGGCCGTGACCACTATTCCCTCGAACGGCCCCAGCGGGACATCAGCGGTCAACGCGTGATCGCGCACGGAACTCCCCTATCCTCGTGGGCTTGCGAGCTTAGACCCGGGCACTGACAGCGCCGCCCGTTCGGGGTCTTCTTCGCTTCACGTCCCCTCCCTGCCGCTGGTCCGCGTGCGCCGAGACGCCAGGGCCGCAGCCGCCACCGCGAGGGGCGAAGTCGGCGAACACCGGACCCGGATGGGCACCGAACAGGACGAGGACAGGCAGTGGGATCCCCTGGGTCTTCCAGCTGCGTCAACGGACATGGCCGTCAAGCAGCCGAAGGGAAAATGACTCACGTCAGCAGCCTGACCCCAGCAAGGCAACAGCGCACGGACCTGGCTCGTCCCTTCCGGGACATCTTAGGCACGGGTACGGCGGCACCTATGGGACTTCTCTAGCCTCGCCGTCCACCCATCCCCGGAAGGCATCGCTGGACCGCGCGGTCCCCAAGAACGCCGGACAGGCGGTATCGGATTTTCTCCGATACCGCCTGCGACCTGCGAAAACGCTGGTCGGGACGACAGGATTTGAACCTGCGACCCCTTGACCCCCAGTCAAGTGCGCTACCAAGCTGCGCCACGTCCCGATGCCCGCCTGACCTGGGGTTTCCCCTGGTCCGAACGTGCATGAGAACAATACCGCACTCGGACCGGTGGTCACCAACGCCTTGCGCACTTGACCTCAACCACGGTTGATGTTCGACGCTCGACCGCATGACGAACACGACCGCCGCGCCGGCCGGCGACCTCGAGAACCTGACGCGCCTGATCTCCCTGATGAGCGGGGCCGAGAAGCACGCCCCCGCCGCCCACTCCACGCTGGACGCCCTGTGGGTCCTCTACCACCGGGTGCTCAGGGTCACGCCCGCCACGGTCGACCACCCCGAGCGGGACCGCTTCCTGCTCTCCAAGGGGCACGGGCCGATGGCGTACTACGCCGTCCTCGCCGCCCACGGGTTCTTCGACGAGGCCCTGCTGCCCGGCTTCGGGGCGTACGACTCGCCCCTCGGGCACCACCCGGACCGGCTCCTGGTCCCCGGCGCGGAGATCGGCAGCGGCTCCCTGGGGCACGGGCTGCCGCTCGCCGTCGGCACCGTGCTGGGGCTGCGGGCCCAGGGACTCACCGATCCGCGGGTGTGGGTGCTGATCGGGGACGCCGAGCTGGACGAGGGCAGCAACCACGAGGCCATCGCCCACGCGGGACCGGCCGGGCTCGAACAACTGCACACGCTGGTGATCGACAACGACTCCGCCACCCACGGCTGGCCCGGCGGGATCGCCTTCCGCTTCACCGCCGCCGGGTGGTCGGCGGCGACCGTCGACGGCCGCGACCACGAGGCCCTGTACGCGGCGTTCACCGCCCCCCATCCGGGCAGGCCGCGAGCCGTCGTCGCCCGCGTCGAGCCCAAGAACTGACCCGGTCGCGACCGACGCCCCGCGCGTCCACCGCCCGGCACATCGAAACTCTCGGAGGGACCCCTCATGGACACCATGCGCGACCGCTTCATCTCGACCACCGCACGCCTCCTGGAGGAGGAGCCCCGGCTGGCCGTCGTCCTCGCCGACATCAGCGCCGACGGCTTCGCCCCGGCCCTGCGCGACCATCCGGACCGGGTGATCAACGTGGGCATCCGGGAACAGCTCCTCGTCGGCGCCGGTGCGGGCATGGCCCTGACGGGGATGCGGCCGATCGTGCACACCTTCGCGAGCTTCCTGGTGGAACGCCCCTTCGAGCAGGTCAAGCTGGACTTCGGACACCAGGGGGTCGGCGGAATCCTGGTCAGCGCCGGAGGCTCGTACGACTGGCCGGCCGGCGGCTTCACCCACATGGCGCCCGGTGACGTGGCCCTCCTGGACACGCTCGACGGCTGGACGGTGCACGTGCCCGGCCACCCCGACGAGGCCGAGGCCCTGCTGCGCGAAGCGGTCGACGGGGACGACCGGGTGTACGTGCGCCTCTCGCTCCAGTCCAACCGGGAACCGCGGCCCGTGGGCGGCCGACCGGGGTTCGCCACCGTGCGCGAGGGGCGCGACGGGACCGTGATCGCGGTCGGGCCCGTGCTCGACGACGTCCTCTCGGCCACCGAGGGGCTGGACGTGACCGTCCTGTACGCGGCGACCGTGCGCCCGTTCGACGCGGCCGCGGTGCGCCGCGCCGCCGGTGCGACCGCCGCCGCCGACGTGGTGGTCGTCGAGCCGTACCTGGCCGGCACCTCGGCCGGGGCGGCGGGCGAGGCGCTCGCGGACCTGCCGCACCGGGTGCTCGGCCTGGGTGTGGGCCGCGCCGAGCTGCGCCGGTACGGAGGGATGGACGAGCACGTGGCGGCTCACGGGCTGGACCCGCGGGGGCTGCGGAAGCGGATCACCGGCTTCCTGCGGGTCTGACCTCCCGCCGCGGCGTGGCGCGGCGGCCGCTCGCCGCGGTCCCCGCTCAGCGGGAGCGGTGGTACTCCTCCCGGAGGTCGATCCGCCGGATCAGCTCATGGGCGAGGGACTTGATGGTGGCGAGCCCGGTCCGCCCCCAGGGGCGCGGCACGGTGTCGACGGCGCAGACGGTGCCCAGTGCCGTCCCGGTGCGGTCGATCAGCGGGGCCCCGAGGTAGGAGCGGACGCCGAGGTCGTCGACCACCGGGTTGCCGGCGAACCGGGGGAAGTCGCACACGTCCTCCAGGACGAGGGCCTTGCGCCGGGCCAGGACGTGCGGGCAGTAGCCGTGGTCGCGGGCCATGGACCGGCCTACGCGGCCGCCCGCCGGAGCGTGCAGCCCCGCGAAGAACTGCCGGTGCGCGTCGATGAAGTTGACCATCGAGAAGGGGGTGGCGGTGGCGTCGGCCACCGCACCGGCGAAGGCGTCGAAGTCGTCGAAGGACGCGTCGGGGCGCTCGCCGAGGTCGAGTATGCGCAGCCGCCGTACGCGGGCGGGGCCGTCCCGGTCGGCCGGGGTCGTCAGCATCCGGCCGGTGGCGAAGGAGGTCACAGGCGGGCCCCGAACGTCTGCAGCGGGGCCGCCGCCGAGGTGGCGTTGATCAGGTGCTGGACCAGGGTCACGAGCGCGCCCGTGCTGGAGCTGGCGATCCGGGCGTCGCAGAGGACGACGGGCACCTCGGGACCGAGGTCGAGCGCGGCGCGCACCTCGTCGGGTTCGTAGCGGTAGGCCCCGTCGAACTCGTTGACCGCGACGATGAACCCGATGCCGCGCCGCTCGAAGAAGTCCACCGCGGCGAAGCAGTCCGCCAACCGCCGGGTGTCGGCCAGGACCACGGCTCCGAGCGCGCCCTGGGAGAGTTCGTCCCACATGAACCAGAACCGCTCCTGGCCCGGTGTGCCGAACAGGTAGAGGACGTGCTGCTCGGAGAGGGTGATGCGGCCGAAGTCCATGGCGACGGTGGTGGCCGTCTTGGACTCGACGCCGTTGAGGTCGTCGGTCCCCGCACTGACCTGCGTCAGCAGTTCCTCGGTGCTCAGCGGGGCGATCTCGCTGACCGCGCCGACGAACGTCGTCTTGCCGACGCCGAACCCGCCGGCGACCAGGACCTTGAGGGCGACGGGGAAGAACGCGGAGGTTCCGGTGCGGTCAGAGCTGTCGTCGTAGACCATCGAGCACTGCCTCCAGCAGGGATCGGTCGGTGGGCGTGTCGTGGAAGGCGGGGGCGTGCGCGGTGATCGCGCCGGAGGCGACCAGGTCCGAGAGGACGACCTTGGTGACGACCGCGGGCAGGCGCAGGTGCGCGGCGATCTCGGCGACGGAGATCGGCCCCTCGCACAGCTCCAGGGCCACGGTGTGCTCGGGGCCGAGCGGCAGGTCGGGCTCGATGCCCGTCGCCATGACCAGGGTGAGCAGATCGAAGGCGGTGGAGGGCCGGGTGCGGCCGTTGCTGACGGCGTACGGGCGGATCAGCCGGCCGGCCGCGTCGTCGAGCAGGGGCCCGTCCAGCGGGGCCGGCATCCTCACAACCCCGCGGCGAACGGTGACCCGGCCGGCTGCCGCAGCGGGGTCACCAGATACGGGCGGACGCTCTTGACCAGCATCGCCATCTCGTAGCCCAGCACCGCGGCGTCCGCCTCGCGCCCGGCGAGGACGGCGAGGCAGGTGCCGGAGCCCGCGGTGGAGACGAACAGGAGCGTGGAGTCCAGTTCCACGACCACCTGCCGGACGTCGCCGTTGTCGCCGAAGCGGGCCCCGGCGCTGCGGCCGAGGGAGTACAGACCGGCGGCGAGGGCCGCCATGTGGTCGGCGCTGTCGGGGTCCATGCCGTGCACGGACTTCACCAGCCCGTCGGCGGAGAGCAGGACGGCGCTGCGCGTGTAGGGCACGCGCTGGACCAGCCCGCTCAGCAGCCAGTCCAGGTCCGAGACCTGTCCGGACATGTCGCTCGTCATGGTGTCTGCTCCTTGGAGGTGGTGTCTTCACGGGGTTCCGGCACGGGCCGGCCCGGTGCGAAGGGGTCGTCCGCGGGCGGCCCCGGCTCGCGGGCGGCGCGGGCGTCCGGGGGGTGGCCGTCGCGCTGGTGCGCGGGGCCGTCGTGGGCGTACGCCGCGGGCGGGCGGCCCTCGGGGGCGGACGCGCCGGCCGCGGGCAGCGGCCGGTCGGGCCGGTGGGCTCGGGCCGGGCCGGGCCGGGCGGCGGCTTCGCGCACGGGAAGGGGCGCGAGGCTTTCCAGGGGGGCGTCGAGCGCGGTCGGGCCCCCGGACCCGGTCGCGGCGCGGTCGTCGTGCCCGGCGGGGCCCTCCTCGTGGGAGGTCTGGGCCTCGGCGAGGCCCACGCCCCGGCGGAAGGCCGCCATGAGTCCCGGATCGTGCAGGACGTGCCCGTCGTCGACGCGGGGGGCGGGCGCCTCCCGGAGCTGCGGAACGAGGTGTTCCTGGTTGGTCCGCCTGGGCAGCTCGGGCTTGGCCTCGGCCGGTGCGGGGGACGCGGCGTGCTCGGCGGCGGGGGCCGGAGCGGCCGGCCGTGCGCCGGGCGGGGGGGCGGGCGCGGGCGGCGCGGGCCGGCCGGCGCGTTCGGTGCGGTGCGGGAGGGGCGGGGCCTGGCCCGCCGGCGGCTGCGGGTGGACGCCCTGCCCGGGGGCCTGGTGGGGCCGCCCCTCGGGCGTCCGGGCGGCGGGGGGAGCCGTCCGCCCGTGCGCCGGGGCGGCGGTCGGCGGGTGGTGCGTCGCGCCGGGGGGCGGCACGGGGGCGCCCGGCGCGGCCGACGTCTCGGGGTCGGCTCCGAGGAGCGTTCGCGGAAGGACCAGGACCGCCTGCGTACCGCCGTAGATGTTGCTCTGGAGGCGGACGGCGATGCCGTGCCGGCGGGCGAGCGCCGAGACGACGAACAGGCCGATCCGGCCGTCCTGGAGGAGATGGGCGACGTTGACCTGGTCGGGGTCGGAGAGCAGGGCGTTCATGCGGTTCTGCTCGTGGTCGGGCATCCCGAGGCCGCGGTCCTCCACCTCCAGGGCGAGACCCGCGGTGACGTGTTGGACGCGCAGCAGCACCTGGGTGTGCGGGGCGGAGAACACCGTGGCGTTCTCGACCAGTTCGGCCAGCAGGTGGATCACGTCGGCGACGGCGTGGCCGCGCAGCGTGCCGTCCATCGGGGGGACCAGCTTGACCCGCGGGTAGTGCTCCACCTCGGCGATGGCCGAGCGCAGCACCTCGGTCATGGAGACCGGGCTGCTCCACTGCCGCCGGGAGACGGCCCCGCCGAGGACGGCGAGGTTCTCCGCGTGGCGGCGGATCCGGGTGGCCAGGTGGTCGACGTGGAAGAGGCCCTTGAGCAGGTCGGGGTCCTCGACCTCGTGCTCCAGCTCGTCCAGGATCTGGATCTCGCGGTGGACGAGGGATTGCAACCGCCGCGCGAGGTTGACGAAGACCTCGACCTTCTGTTCGTTGCCCGCGCTGCCGAGGAGCTGGGACGCCTGGAGAACGGCGCCGACGGCGGCCTCCTGGGCCTGCGCCATCTCCTGTCCGAGCAGGTCGAAGGCGTCGGCGTCGGGCGCGGCCGGCTGCGGCGGCCGCCGGGCGGGGACGGTCTCCCCGGCGCGGAGCTGCTCCACCACCTGCCGCAGCTCGGCCTGGTTCCGTGCGGCGGCGCGCCGGAGGGCGAGGACCCGGTCGTGGATCCGCCCGGCCGCCCGGACGGCGCCCAGGCAGGCGGCCGCGACGGCGGCGACGGCCAGGGCGGCCGCTCCCCCGAGCGCGGACCAGAGGCCGGGCGACGCGGCGGCTCCGGCGCGGAGGGTGAGGGCGACGGCCGCGGCTCCGGCGAGCGCCGCGGCGAGGGCGGGGAGCAGTGCGTTGCGCAGCAACCGGGAGCGTATGCGGGCGGCCTCGGGGGACGGCCGTGCGGCGCGCGGCCTGCCGGGGGCAGAGTGGGCGCGTGCGCCGGGGCGGCCGTGCCGCCCGCCCTCACGGCGGTCCGGTCGCGCGTCGGGGGCGCGAAGTTGAGACATCAGTGTCCTCGGAACAAGGGGCGCCGGGGATCGGCGGCGGTGTCGGCGTCCATGGGGTGGCCCCTACGGTGGTCGGTCAGGCGCGGATCATCGGTCGGACAGCTCCGACTGCCAGGAGCCCACCGTTGATCACCGGGCACACACGGTAGTCGCCCCCGTCGCGGGGATGGCGGGCAGTTGTCGAACTTGCCCGCCATCCGTCCCACTCTGGTATGAGGCTTCGCATGTACGACCGATTGCGCCGCGCGGCCCACAGGCCCGGCCGCGCTCGGGGGGCCCGTCCGCATCCTGGACGATTGACGGGTCGGACCCCCGTTACCGGGAAGCGTCTTCACGGCCCCGGCGCAGGTGGCGACCCCTTGTCGGGGCCGAAAAGCGGGCGGTTACCATATGAGCGCCGCCTAGCTCGAAAGATAAACACGTGACTGTCAATGACGACTCGTTCACCAATTGGATGCACCGCGAGGAGATCGCGGAGTCGATGATCCCGATCATCGGGAAGCTGCACCGCGAGCAGGACGTCAACGTCCTGCTGCACAGCCGCTCCCTGGTGAACAAGTCGGTGGTCAGCATCCTCAAGACCCACCGCTTCGCCCGGCAGATCGCCGGTGAGGAACTCTCGGTCACCGAGACGATGCCCTTCCTCAAGGCGCTGACGACGCTCGACCTCGGTCCCTCCCAGATCGACATAGGTATGCTCGCCGCGACCTACCGGGCCGACGGCCGCGGGCTCTCCGTCGAGGAGTTCACCGCCGAGGCCGTCGCCGGGGCGACCGGCGAGAACAAGATCGAGCGGCGCGCCCCGCGCGACGTCGTGCTCTACGGGTTCGGCCGCATCGGCCGCCTCCTCGCCCGGCTCCTCATCGAGAAGGCGGGCTCGGGCAACGGTCTGCGGCTGCGCGCCATCGTCGTGCGCAGGGGCTCGGGCCAGGACATCGTCAAGCGCGCCTCGCTGCTGCGGCGCGACTCCATCCACGGCCAGTTCCAGGGCACGATCACCGTCGACGAGGCGAACGGCAGGATCATCGCCAACGGCAACGAGATCCAGGTGATCTACTCCGACGACCCGACCTCGGTCGACTACACGGAGTACGGCATCGAGGACGCCATCCTGATCGACAACACCGGCAGGTGGCGCGACCGCGAGGGCCTCTCGCAGCATCTCCGGCCGGGCATCGCCAAGGTCGTCCTGACCGCTCCGGGCAAGGGCGACGTCCCCAACGTCGTCCACGGCGTCAACCACGACATGATCAAGCCGGACGAGCAGATCATCTCGTGCGCGTCCTGCACCACCAACGCGATCGTCCCGCCGCTGAAGGCGATGGCCGACGAGTACGGCGTCCTGCGCGGCCACGTGGAGACGGTCCACTCGTACACCAACGACCAGAACCTGCTGGACAACTACCACGGTTCGGACCGCCGCGGCCGTTCGGCGGCGCTCAACATGGTCATCACCGAGACCGGCGCGGCCTCCGCCGTGGCCAAGGCGCTGCCCGACCTCCGCGCGCCGATCACGGGCAGCTCGATCCGCGTCCCGGTGCCGGACGTCTCGATCGCGATCCTCAGCCTGCGGCTGGAGCGCGAGACCACCCGCGAGGAGGTCCTCGACTACCTCCGCGACGTGTCGCTGGCCTCGCCGCTCAAGCGCCAGATCGACTTCATCAGCGCCCCCGACGCCGTCTCCAGCGACTTCATCGGCTCGCGCCACGCCTCGATCGTCGACGCGGGCGCCACCAAGGTCGACGGCGACAACGCGATCCTCTACCTCTGGTACGACAACGAGTTCGGCTACTCGTGCCAGGTCGTCCGGGTCGTCCAGCACGTCTCCGGCGTGGAGTACCCGACGTACCCGGTCCCGGCGGTCTGACCGGCGCGCGCACGGCCCGGCGCCCGGCAGGACCGCCTGCCGGGCGCCGGGCTCCTTCTCCGCCGGGGCCGCGCGCGGCCCGGCCGCGCGGTCAGACCTGGCCGATGTCCGAGCTGACCCACCGCTCGGGGCGCAGGGTGATCACCACCTGCTCACCGTGGTTCTCCCAGGCGAAGTCCACGTAGCCGGCGACCTTCTCGGCCGGGAGGTAGCGCGCGGACATCTCCTCCAGGTCCGCGCGGGTCGCGGGGCGCGTGTCGATGACGGGCCCCTCGACGGAGACGTAGCGGATGGTCGGTTCGAGCCGGTCGACCAGCAGGCTGAAGCGGCCCGCCGCACGGATGAGCCCGGCCTTGCGCGAGGCGCCGCCCGTGAGGATCCACAGGTCGCCGCCCGGCGCGTACTGGTACCAGATGGGCACGCTGAGCGGGGCCCGGTCGCCGTCCCCGGCCGCCACGGCCAGGGCGGCCACATGGGGCTCGGCGAGGAACTGTTCGCGCTCTTCACGGGTGAGTGCCACGGCGGACTCCTTCGTCGGGGACATCGGGGGAACGTACGCACGTCCGGGGGCGGGCCCCGGAGGCACGCGGGCGAGGAAACCCCTGGGCGCGGGCGGAACGGGGGCCCGCGTGCCGTGCGGGCGGCCGCCGCGCCGCACCGGATGGCGGGCGAGGGGGGCGTACGTCCCGCCTCACCGTTCCCCGGCGAGGTCGAGGTCGCCCCGCGGCCCCGGCGCGGGGGCCGGCCCGCCGCCTCGGCGCCACGCGCGGTCCAGGGGGGAGGACACCGCTCGCCACCACGGGTCCGAGGGGAGGGCGCCGGCCGGTTCGAAGGGTTCGCCGGGACGGGGGAACGCCACCGCCTGGCCCGCCTCCTCGCCCGCGTCCCTGGTCCACTCCCCCGGCTCGGCCCAGGCGTGCGGGGCCAGGTTGAAGGTGCCCCAGTGGATCGGCAGCATCGCGCCGTGCGGGCGGCCGCCCTGGAGGTCGAGGTGGGCGCGCATCCCCTCGGCGGGGGTCATGTGGATGTCCGGCCAGAACTCCGCGTAGGCGCCGATCTGGATCATGGTGGCGTCGAAGGGCCCGTGCTCGGCGCCGATCTCCCGGAAGCCGGGGAAGTAGCCGGTGTCCCCGCTGTGGTAGATCCGGTGCTCCGGGCCGGCGACGGCCCACGACGCCCAGAGCGTGTGCTGCTGGTTGCGCAGGCCGCGGCCGCAGAAGTGGCGGGCCGGGGTCGCGGTGAGGCCGAGCCCCGCGACCGTCGCGGTCTCGTTCCAGTCCAGCTCGTGCGTCCGGTCGGCGGGCACGCCCCAGCGCTCCAGGTGCGCGCCGACGCCGAGCGGCACCGCGAAGACCGTGTCCGTGCCCGCCAGGGCCTTGATCGTCGGCAGGTCGAGGTGGTCGTAGTGGTCGTGGGAGATCACGACGGCGTCCACGGGGCCGAGCGCGGCCAGCGGCAGCGGGGCCGGGTGGAGGCGTCTGGGCCCGGCGAACGGGAACGGGGAGCAGCGCTCACCCCAGACCGGGTCGAACAGGACCCGGCTGCCGTCGATCTCCGCCAGGACGCTGGAGTGCCCCATCCAGGTCAGCCGCAGGCCCGACGCGGGCGGCGCGGACAGGTCGGCGAGGGTGGTGGCGTGCACGGGCACCGTCCCGGTGGGCGCTCTGCGGGCCCGCTGCTCCTTCTGGAAGTACGTTCTGGCGAACTCCAGCGTGGAGCCGGAGGGCCTGATCCGGGCGCCCACCGGATTGCGGAACGCCCCGTCGACGAAGTTCGGCGAGCGCCGGATGCGCTCCATCCGCGCCCCGGCCGGATCGGCCCCGAAGGACTCGGCGCGCAGCGAACGGAGTCTCGTGCGGAGGGGAAGCAGGGGGTCGGCGCCGGTCACAGCATCTCCTGAGCGGGTCGGTGTCATCTCATTATGGTCGGGCTGGCGGACAGGGCGAGACCTGAAGGGTGAACGGGGCAACCGCTCCAGCCTGCGGCATCCGCCGGGTCACGGCGGCCGCGGACGCGGTGGGCCTCGCGCGGGGGCGGGCCCGCCCCTTCCCCCCGCCCCGGCGGCCGACGGGGCCCGCCGGCACGACCCGTGCCCGTGCACGTCACGCAGGCTCCAACGTCCCGGCGGGCCGCGGGATTCCGCCCCGCCCGCACCGCGCTGTCACATTCGGCGCCTCCGCCACGTCCTCGCGGTGTACGTCCGACGCCGCGTTCGGGGCCACCGGCCCGCGGGCGCCGTACCCGAGGAGAACCGCCATGTCCCAGCGCCCCCGCCCGGCCGCCGCGCCGCCCGGTCCCCGCCCGCCGGGGGCCTCCGTCCGCCCGGTGCCGACCCGGTGGATTGGTTAGGGTGACGTGATGGCAAGGGTCCGGTTGAGCGTGGCGGAGCGGCGCGAGGAGCTGCTGCGCGCGGCGGTCGAGCAGATCGAGGTCCGCGGGGTCTCCTCCGTGCGCATCGCCGACGTGGCGTCCGTGCTGGGCGTCAGCAACGCGCTCGTGCTCTACCACTTCTCGACCAAGGAGAAGCTGGTCGCCGCGGCCTTCCGCTACGCGGCCGAGGCCGATCTCGCCCATCTCCGCAAACTCCTGGCGCGCCGCACCACCGCCGTGCGCCGGCTGCGGGCGGCGGTGCGGTGGTACGCGCCGACGGGGAACGCCAAGGGCTGGCGGCTGTGGATCGAGGGCTGGGCGGCCTCCCTGCGCGACCCCGCCCTGCGGGAGGTGGCGGCCGACCTCGACCGGCAGTGGAAGGCGGAGCTGACCGGGGTCATCGAACAGGGCGCGGCCGCCGGTGAGTTCCGGTGCCCGGACCCGTCGGCGGCCGCCTGCCGGCTGACCGCCCTGCTGGACGGCCTGGCCGTGCAGATGACCTCGTACGCCGGTCCGCTCTCCCGGACCACGCTGCTGCGGTGGACCGACGAGGCGCTCGCCCGCGAACTGGGCCTCGACCACCGGGTCCTGACGGGCTCGCCGGGCCAGGACCCCTCCGCCGCGGGCTGACCGGCGCTCCGGCGGATCGCCGGCGCCCCCTCCCCCGGCCGGCCCGTCGCGCACGGCGGGCCGGCCTCCGCGTCAGGTCTGGCGCACCGGTGCGTAGGCCGCCCCCTCCAGCCCGAACGTCCAGGCGACGCCGTCCTTGGCGGTCCGGGTCGAGGGCGGCACGCGCAGCCAGTACGTGCGGTGCGTGCCGTCCGGTTCGGGGGTGGAGTTGACCACCTCGACCATCACCACGTCCTCGTCCCCGTCGAGCGCGATGCGCCAGAGGACGCCCGTCTCGTCGCGGTGGACGGGCTCGGCGCCCGACTCGGTGAGATACCGGTCGTAGCCGTAGTGCTCCAGCATCACGCGGCGCAGCTCCGCGTTCTCCTCGGCCCGTATCCGCTCGGGCGTCAGGGCGGACAGCTCCGCCAGGAACGCGGCGGGCACCGGCATCCCGCGCCAGGCGTACAGGGCGAAGCCGTCCGCGTAGGCGAGCGCCGGGCCGTCCCCGCGGTCGAGCCGGCCCGCCTCGTCGCGGTGGAGGGCGTCGGGCCGCTCGCTGATCACCACGGTGTTCTCGTACGGCCACCACCAGCCGGCGTTCCGGGCCACCTCGGCGAGGCCGGCGAGCCGGTCGCCGCGCCCCTCGAACGCGGCGAGCCAGGCCGCGTCGTGCTGCCCGAGCACGGCGTCCAGGAGCAGCAGGCGCACCGCCCCCTCGTCCTCGGGCCGCGGCGCCAGCTCAGCGACCACCCCCGCCCGTATCCGCTCGGCGAGCGCGGCGGTGGTCTCCCACAACTGGGCCCCGGTGGAGGACCAGTGCGCCGCCCAGCCCGCCGCGCCCAGCGCGTCGTACAGGCGGCGGCGCTCCTCGGCCCACGGCCGGGTGCGGACCTCGTCGCGGACCGACCGCCCCGCGCGGGTCAGCCCGGCGGCGGTCTCGACCGCGGCGCGGGGCGACGGGGCCCAGAGGATCTCGTCGGGCTCGGCCAGGCCCGCGGTGCGGTAGGCGCGGCGCACGCCGGCCTCGGCCGCCGCCCGATCCGCCGGCCCGGTCGCCGCCGCCACGCTCCGCCAGGCATTCGTCTGCTGCATCGGTTGTCCCCGTCTCCTGCTGTGCTCGATCCTGATGTGTGCGCCCGGTCGACCGGGCCGGTCCGCCGCGGGCGCGGCGCCGGGTCAGTCCGCCACGACGCGGACCGCACCGGGGGCGTACTCCCGCTGCCGCACGACGCGGAACCAGCCCTTCGGGAGCACGATCGTGGCGTGCTCCTCGTGGACCACGCGCCCGCCTTCGGGGAGATGGAGCAGCATCGGGCCGAACGGCCCGGCCTCCCGGATGAGGCGTCCGGGGCCCTGCACGGCGTGGGCGTGCCCGGTGACCTCCCCCAGCGCGAGGACCAGCCGCCCCCGGCCGTCGCGCAGTTCGCCCCGCGCCTCCACCAGGGGGGCCGGCACCGCGGACTCCTCCAGTGCCATGATCAGTACGTCGCCCTGCCGGTACACAGTCCTCACCCCTCCGCCCCGGCACCCGCTGTGCCGGCCACGGGGAAAACGCTACGCGCGGGGTCTGACAACGGCGGGTCCGACCGCCGAGGACCGGTCCCGGTCGCCGCGCTGTCAGTGCGGCTTGATAGACCTGGGCGCACATCCGCCGTCTTCCGGAAGCAGGAGCCCAGAGCCATGTACGGTGCGCAACATTTGGAGGAGTTCGGCGGCCTTCCGGTCGTCGACTTCCGGCAGACGTCCGACGCGGGCTCGCTGCCCGCCGCGGACGCCGCCGCCTGGCGCGTCTCGGTCGAGCCGTACGGCGACCGGGAGTGGCCCTGGGAGGAGGAGTTCACCGCGTTCCTGGACACGGTGGACCCGGCGGGCGTCCGGGCGCTGATCGTCGGTCAGTGGGGCGAGGCGTACGAGGAGGACTCCTCCGTCCCCATCGGCCTGGTCGTCGCCGCGGCCGAGCGGCTGACCTCGCTGGAGGCGGTGTTCGTCGGGGATCTGGAGGCCGAGGAGGCGGAGATCACCTGGATCGAGCAGTCGGACGTCACCGCCCTGTTGGCCGCGTTCCCCGCCCTCACCGAACTCGGGGTGCGCGGCGGCACCGACCTGGTGTTCCCGCCGACCCGCCACGAGCGGTTGCGGGAGCTGACCATCCAGGCGGGCGGCCTGCCGGCCCAGGTGGTGCGCGGCGTGCTGGGAAGCGAACTGCCCGCGCTGGAGCGGCTGGACCTCTGGCTCGGCGTGTCGACCTACGGCGGGGACACCGAGGTCGCCGACCTGGCCCCCCTGCTCTCCGGCACCCGTTTCCCCCAGTTGCGCCACCTGGGGCTGCGCAACAGCGAGGTGCAGAACGAGATCGCGGCGGCCGTCGCCTCGGCCCCGGTCGTCGCCCGGCTGCTGAGCCTGGACCTGTCGAACGGGACGCTGGGCGACGAGGGGGCCGCGGCCCTGCTCGACGGGCAGCCGCTCACCCACCTCGAACTGCTCGACCTCCACCACCACTTCCTCACCGAGCCGGTGGAGGAGCGCGTCCGCGCGGCCCTGGAGCCGCACGGGGTGCGGGTCGACCTGTCCGAGCGCAACGAGCCGTGGGGCGGGCGCGGCGCCGAGGGCCGCTACACCGCCGTCTCGGAGTAGTGGGGTGTCGGAGATGACGGGACCGATCGGCATCGACCACCCGGAGGTCTTCCACGGCCTGCCGGTCCACACGCTGTGGCTGTCCGGCGGACCGGGTCCGTCCCAGGCGCTGCCCGCCGCCGACGCGGTGGCCTGGCGGCTGGAGTGCGACGAGGAGGCCCAGCCCGACTTCGCCGCGCTCTGGCGGCACTTCCTGGACACCGTCGACACCACACGGGTGCGGGCGCTGCTGATCGGCGCCTGGTGGGAGGAGGACTACACCCCGCTCGCCCCGGTGCTGGAGCTGGTCGTCGCCCACGCGGAGCGTTTCCCGGCGCTGCGCGCGCTGTTCGTCGCCGACGTGGAGGGCGAGCAGTGCGAGGTGTCGTGGCTGCGGATGTGCGACGTCACGCCGGTGCTCGACGCGTGGCCGCTGCTGGAGGAGCTGACCGTACGGGGCTGCGGCGGCACGGGGTCGGACGGGGAGGGGCTGCGGCTCCGCCCGGTGCGCCATGCGGCGCTGACGTCGCTGCGCTTCGAGTCCGGCGGCCTGCCCGGTCATGTGGCGCGGGCGGTCGCCGCCAGTGAACTGCCCGCGCTGGAGCGGCTGGACCTGTGGTTCGGCAGCTCCTGGTACGGAGGCGACGCCACCGTCGCCGATCTGGCCCCGCTGCTCCAGGGAGGCGCGCTTCCCCGGCTGCGGCGTCTGGGGCTGCAGAACAGCGAGATCCAGGACGAGATCGCCGCCGCCGTGGCCTCCGCGCCCGTGGTGGCCCAGTTGCGGTCGCTCGCGCTGTCCATGGGCACCCTCAGCGACGTCGGCGGCGAGGCGCTGCTGAACGGGCAGCCGTTGAACCACCTGTCCACGCTGGACCTGCGCCACCACTACCTCGGCGAGCCGGTGCTCGACCGTATCCGGGCCGCCTGCGCGCCCGCCGTGGTCGAGGCGGGCGAGGCGGAGGAGGACTACGGGGATCCGGAGGAGCCGGAGCGCTATGTCGCCGTCAGTGAATAGCCGCCCCGGCGACCTGGCGCCGCGCTTCGCGGTCGTGGGCAATCCGGACAACCGCCGGGTCGCCTTCTTCCAGGAGGCGGTCCGCGCCGCGGGGCTGCCCGAGGCGCGGGTGGTCCCCTGGCTGCGGGTGCTGCGCGGCGAGGCGGTGTTCCGCGCGGGCGAGCACGTGCGCCTCGACTCGCCCGGCGAGGACGCCGAGGTGGAGCGGCTGCTCCGCGGGACCGGCGATCCGACGCGGGTGGAGGGATCGGCCCGCTGGTACGCCGCATTCCTCTCGGCCCTGCGGTCGGTGGAGCGCTCGGCCTCGGCCGCGGGCGCCGCGGTGCTCGGCTCGGCCGACGAGATCGCCGTGCTCTTCGACAAACGGCTGTGCCACGGGGTGCTCGACGGTGCGGGCGTGCCCGTGCCCGCCTCGCCCACCTCCGGCCCGCGCACGCCGGGGGTGGGCGGCTGGGCGGACGTGCGGGAGTCGATGCGGGAGCACCGGATGCCGCGGGTGTTCGTGAAGATCGCGCACGGCTCCTCCGCCTCGGGGGTGCTCGCCGTGGAGACGGCGGGCCCCGGCCGCGTCCGGGCGACCACGTCGGTCGAACGGGACGCCTCGGGGCGGTTGTTCAACTCGCTGCGGGTGCGGCGGTACACCACCGAGCGGGAGGTCGGCGCGATCGTGGACGCGCTGGCCCCCGACGGGCTGCACATCGAGCGGTGGGTGCCGAAGGCGTCCCAGCGGGGACGGGTCGCCGATCTGCGGATCGTGGTGGTCGCCGGGCGCGCCACGCACGCCGTGGTGCGGACGAGCACCGGCCCCATGACCAATCTGCACCTCGGCGGCGCCCGCGGCGATCTCGACGAGGTCCGGGCCGCCGTGTCGGCGGTGGGCGGCTGCTGGCGCGAGGTGCTGGCGCTGTGCGAGCGTGCCGCCGCCTGCTTCCCGTCGACTCCGTGCGTGGGGGTCGACCTGCTGCCCACGGCCGGCTGGCGGCGCTTCGCCGTCGGCGAGGTCAACGCGTTCGGAGACCTGCTGCCCGGACTGACCGGTCTGCCGGGCAGCGGGGCCGAGGGCTTCGACACCTACGCGGCGCAGGTCGCCGCCGTACTGGACCGAGCAAGGAACCACCGTGCCGTCACCCACTCCTGACCCCGGCCGCCCTGACATGGGCGAGGTCGTGGGCAGCCACGACCTGTTGCTGGTCACCCTGGACACCCTGCGCCACGACGTGGCCGTCGAGCTGGCGGCCGCCGGGCGCATCCCCAACCTGGCCCGCCACCTGCCGGCGGGCGGGTGGGAGGAGCGGCACGCCCCCGGCAGCTTCACCTACGCCTCGCACCAGGCGATGTTCGCCGGGTTCCTGCCGACGCCCGCCGCTCCCGGACCGCACCCCCGGCTGTTCGCCGCCCGGTTCGCGGGCAGCGAGACGACGGCGGAGGGCACGTTCGTCTTCGACACTCCGGACCTGGTGTCCGGCCTGGCGGCCGAGGGCTACCGCACGGTGTGCGTCGGCGGTGTCGGGTTCTTCAACCGCCAGGGCCCGCTCGGCTCGGTGCTGCCCGGCCTGTTCCAGGAGAGCCACTGGGAGCCCGGCTTCGGCGTCGCCTCGCCCACCTCGTTCGAGGAGCAGGTCGACCGGGTGGAGGACGTCGTCGCCGCGCTCCCCGTCGAGCAGCGGCTGTTCCTCTTCGTCAACGTGTCCGCGCTGCACCAGCCGAACTGGTTCCACCTGCCCGGCGCGACCCGTGAGGCGGGCGACTCCCGCGCGACGCACGCGGCCGCCCTGGAGTACGTCGACCGCCACATCGGCCGCCTCTTCGCCGCGGCGAGCAGCCGCCGCCGGTGTTTCGCCATCGTCTGCTCCGACCACGGCACCGCCTACGGCGACGACGGCTACACCGGCCACCGGCTCGGCCACCCGGCCGTCTGGACCGTGCCGTACGCCCACTTCTTCCTCGAACCGGGGGCCGCCCGATGACCACCGCCACCACCGCCGCCGCCGCCGCGACCGGGCTCCCCGCGGTCCGGCCGTACGAGAGCTACGTCTACGCCTACCCGCACAAGACGTCCTACCGGCCGCTGGAGGACCGGCCCGCGCTGCGCGACCTGTGGGCGGCGGAGCCCAAGGACGCCCTCTCCCTCTATCTGCACATACCGTTCTGCGAGGTCCGCTGCGGCTTCTGCAACCTCTTCACCCGCATCGGCGCCCCCGACGAGCTGACGACGCGCTACCTCGACGCGCTGGACCGGCAGGCCCTCGCCGTACGGGACGCGCTGGGCGACGACGGCCCGGTGCGGTTCGCCGCGGCCGCGTTCGGCGGCGGGACGCCGACCTTCCTCACCGCCGGCGAGCTGGAGCGGCTCTGCGACATAGCGGAGCGGCGGATGGGCGCGGATCTGCGCGCGGCGCCGCTGTCGGTGGAGACCTCCCCGTCCACCGCGACGGCCGACCGGCTGGCGGTGCTGGCCGAGCGGGGGACCACCCGGATCAGCATCGGCGTGCAGAGCTTCGTGGACGCCGAGGCGCGGGCCGCCGTCCGCCCGCAGCGCCGGGCCGACGTGGAAGCCGCGCTCGGCCGGATACGCGACGCGCGGATCCCGGTGCTGAACGTCGACCTGATCTACGGCATCGACGGGCAGACGGAGCGCAGTTGGCTCGCCTCCCTGGACGCGGCGCTGGCCTGGCGGCCGGAGGAGCTGTATCTCTACCCGCTCTACGTCCGCCCGCTCACCGGCCTGCACCGCCTGGGCGCGGCGGCCGGACCCGAGGCCGAGGCCCTGGAGCGGGCCGCGTGGGACGAGCAGCGGCTGCGGCTGTACGCGGTGGGGCGGGACCACCTGCTGGCGCACGGCTACGAGCAGGTGTCGATGCGGATGTTCCGGCGCGCGGACGCCCCGCAGGAGGGGCCGCGCGACTACGCCTGCCAGACCGACGGCATGATCGGCCTGGGGTGCGGGGCCCGTTCCTACACGGCCGAACTGCACTACTCCTTCGACTACGCGGTGGACATGCGGGAGATCCGGTCCATCATCGACCGCTTCACGGCGACGGAGGATTTCTCCCGCGCCGAGGTCGGCCGGTACGTCGACGCCGACGAGGCCCGCCGCAGGCACCTCCTCCAGTCGCTGCTCCAGGCGGCGGGGCTGCCGGTGGCCGACTACCGGGCGCGGTTCGGGACGGACCCCCGGTCGGACTTCCCCGTCGAGCTGGCGGAGTTCGCGGCGCGCGGCTGGTTGGACGCGGCGGCCCCGGACGGGCTGCTGCGGCTGTCCCCCTCGGGGCTGGCCCACTCGGACGCGCTGGGGCCGGCGCTGTTCTCCCCCGGTGTGCGGGCCGCGATGGCCGCGTACGAGCGGAAGTGACCCGGCCGTGGATCTGACGTTGCTCTACCGCGGTCCGCTCGCCTCGTGCGACTACGACTGCCCGTACTGCCCGTTCGCCAAGCGGCGGGACAGCCGTGCCCAGTTGACGGCGGACCGGGAGGCGCTGGAGCGGTTCACCGGGTGGGCGGGCCGGCAGACCGGGGACCGGTTGTCCGTGCTGTTCACGCCGTGGGGCGAGGGGCTGGTGCGCTCGTGGTACCGGCGGGCGCTGACCGAGCTGTCGCACCTGCCGCACATCGGGCGGGTGGCGATCCAGACGAACCTGAGCTGCCGCACCGGCTGGTTGGCGGACGCCGATCCTGAGCGGATCGCGCTGTGGTGCACGTACCATCCGGGGCAGACCCCCTACGAGCGCTTCCTGGGCAGGTGCCGCGAGCTGTCCCGGCTCGGCATCCGCTTCAGCGTGGGCGTGGTCGGGTTCGAGGCCCATCTGGAGGAGGCGCGGCGGCTGCGGGCGGCCCTGCCCGAGGAGGTCTACCTCTGGGTGAACGCGGCCGAGGGCCGTGCGTACTCCGACGAGGAGGCCGCCCGGTGGACCGCGTTGGACCCGCTCTTCCCGTACAGCCGCCATCCGCACCGGTCGGCGGGGCTGCCCTGCCGCACGGGCGAGTCGGTGGTCTCCGTGGACGGCGACGGCACGGTGCGGCGCTGCCACTTCGTCGCGGCGGAGCTGGGGAACCTCTACGACGGCAGCTACCGCCGGGCGCTCGGCCCGCGGGCCTGCCCGCTCGCCGTGTGCGACTGCCACATCGGCTATGTGCACCTGGAGACGCTGCCGCTGTACGACGTGTTCGCGGGCGGCGTCCTGGAGCGGATACCCGCCGCGCTCTCCGGGGCGGCGGCTCCGGGCGGGCCCGCGGCTCCGGGCCCGTCCCGGCGCGCGCTGCCGCTGCTGGCGGAGCCGCCCCGGTGCGCGGCGGGGTCCGCCTAAGCGGGGTCTTCAGATTCACGCCCACATCAGGAGCGAGGCGAGGGCAACGGGTGCTTGATATTGATCAGAGACTCATCGGGTTCTCATCGAGGACGTAGCGGACGTGCCGAGCGCCGGAGTATCCGCGGACGATGTGTGGCCGGCGTTGTCGGCGGTGGAAGAACCTGCGGGTTTCGGTGACGAGTTCGGCCTGGTTCCTGGCCCGGTGGGTGTGGGGCAGGTTGCGTTCTGAGGTCGGCGTTGACGAGCTCGTGGGGGTTCAGTCCGGGTGAGTACGGGGGCAGGAAGTGCGACTCGATCTGGTCCTCGTGGTCGGCAAACCAGGTCCGGACGGTCTTCGAGCGGTGGGCCGAGTGCCGGTCGACGATCAGGTGGACCTTGCGGTCGACGTGGCCGACAAGCCGGGCGAGGAAGCGGCACATGGCCTTCGCGTCGGAGGTCTCGGTGAAGACCATGAAGTGCGTCCGGCCGCGGGTGCTGATCGCGGGCATCGCGTTCACGGAGAACCGGTTGCCGGTGCGAGGGACGACCGGCGTCGCGCCTTTGGCGCCCCGGGTGCGACCGGTGACCTGGTCCGAGCGGATTGCGACCTGGTCGCCGAAGAGGACTTCGGTGCCTTCCGCCTTCGCCCTGGCCCGGATCGCCGGCCAGGTCTCCTCGCACCGGATGCGGACGGCCCGCGGGCCCTGCGCGGCGGCCTCGCGGCCGGGTCAGCAGCGCGTCTTGGCCCCCTGCCTGCCACCTCGCCCACCAGTTGTCCACGGCCCTGACCGACACTCTGAACAAGGTCGCGACCTCCACCCTGTCCCGACCCTCCCCCAGTGCGGACACCGCCAGCAGTCGCACAGCCTCCTGCGCGTCCGGCGACCACGTCCGCGCATCCCCCACCAGATCGCTCACACACAGCCACCGAGCCTGAAACCAAAGCGTTTCGGACCAATAGTCCTGGGAGAGGGCGCAGCTCGCCCTCTCCCAGGATTCAGGTCAAGGAGAACCCGTCATGGTCTTCATGCGATTGCCTAGGCGGCCGCGTGGCTCATTTTCTCGCTGCTCGGTTCCTGGCGCTGCCAGGCAGAGTCATGGTTCAGACAGAGTCCTTGATCAGGCCGCGATCCCTCGGGCCCGCCACGCTCACCGCGTACCCGCGCGACGGGGCCCCTCGCAAACGACGGTGGAGGCCCCGCATTCCTCGTTCCCCAGCACCGTCACCGCCGATCGGACATGCCGTCTTCGCACAGGTCCGGTCATGCAGGCAGAGACGGAATCGCACCTAGAGACAGCGCGCGCGCCACCCGCTCCATACAGTCCTCCAGGTCTTCTCGGGCGTATTCATCCGCATAATTCGATCTCCCCGGCATCCGCAGCAGACGGATGCGACCAGCATCGACGTTCATGCTGAACTCGACGATATCGTGCACGCGGCGAAGAGAGGGCTCGCTGCGCAGGTCCCGCGATTTCATGACATCGAGGGTCACGAACAGCCGAGCCGAACCGGCCCTCTCCCACCAGTCGATCCAGGACGGCGCATCCTCGATGGATTCCTTGATCCGCTCGACGGCCTCCTCGTACACTCCAGGGATCTTGATATCCGAACCGAAGCGCACGTCCAGCCAACCCCCACGGGCGGAGTGCTCGGGAATGCGCTCAAGGAACCCGAGCACCTCGGGCGCCGCCCGCACCAGCAAGGCGGACTCCTCGCAGTCCCACCGCCGCCCGCCGAACGTGGCCGGAGCCTTGAGGACCTGCTCGTAGACACGCCTCCCAGCAGCCACGACCGCGCAGGCCTCCGCTTCATCCAGCGGGCGCTCCGACTCAGCCGCACGCTGACGGATTTCAGCGAGACGCGCTTCGAGGAGTCTCTGGAAATCTGCCACCTGCTCGTCCTCCTCGCCCAGAAGAACTTCACTCAGCTCATGCACTGACGCTTCGTCAGCACACCCCTCCAGCTCCTCGATGATTTCCCAGAACCGACTCTCCCGCACGAAGATCCCTCCTCAAGCCGAATGGGGCGTCCCGGAATACCGGGACACCCCATTGACGTCAACCCGCCAGATCAGCGGCAGCTCTTGAGCTGACCCGGGGGGCAATGACCGTGATGACCGACATACTTGGTGATCTTTCCGGCCTCCCACATTCGGGCATTATACCAACCCTTGCCACGCCAAATGATCTTGTAGCCGCAGGCCCGCTTGTAGTATTTCTCGCAAGACCTGATCTGTGACTTGGGCCGGGAGGGACCCTTCCTGGTGATGCCGTACTTCCAGATTCGGCCTCCGTTCTTCCGGTAGATCTTGTAACCCCAGTAGGTCTTGTTCTTGTACTTCTTCGCCGTATTGGACCGCTTGTCCGGCCACGGAATCCGTACGCCGGTCCCCGAGACCGTGATCGAGCAACCGAAGGTGTGGCAGATCCACGCGGTGACGGACGCCGCGATGAGCGCGAGCAGAGCTGTCAGGGCCCATTCCGCGGCTATGAAGACCGGGATGACGACGACGAAGCGCCCGTCCAGGTCATAGGCGTTGACGGGGTCGGCCGGATAGACGTAGGCGTTCGTGTTGCCCCCGTACACGGGGTCCGTCTGCAGGAAGCGGCCATTGGTCGGGCTGTAGAGGCGGCTCCCCATGAGGGTGAGACCGCTGACGGTGCCGGCGGACCGCTGGTAGCAGCCGAGCCATCCGCTGGAGGAGCGTCCCCCCCCCCTGCGGACGAGGTGATCGCGGCGAGGCCGCCCGTCGGGTCGGCGACGTTGCGCGTCACGTTCCCTTGCTCGTCCTCACTCCAGGCGGGACTGTCGCCGCTCGCGCCGTAGTGGTTGGTGTCGGTCCCTGACGTCGTCCAGACCCCGCTGGAGTCCTGCTTCTGCGTGACGGCCTTGCGGAGACGACCGACCCCGTCCAGGCTCCAGGTCTTCCGACTGGCGCCCTTCGTCTCGGAACGCACCAGGTCGTTGGTGACGTGTATGTGGTGTTCGTGACGGCCGGGTCGGGCGTGATCTCGAACTCTGCTCTGGTGTTGGACCCGTCGGGGTCCGTGACCTTCGCGCTCAGCGTCGGATTCAACGACGTGACGAAGCGCTTGCCGTTGTAGGCGTTGACCTGAGCCGGTGCGATGGCGGTCGAGACGGGTACGGCGGGGAAGGAGTTGTACATGACGGTGAGGTGAGGATCGCTCGAACCGTCGCCCGATACGTAGTTCGCCGAACGGAACCGCCGCCATGTGGTGGAGTCGGTCTCACTGGCTCCGGCGACACGCAGGCCGTAGGTGGGCGCGCCGTCGGCCCAGGACTGCACGATGGCGTCGACGTCGAAGTTGACCGTGCCCGCGGGGCAGGACGAGTTCCACCCGAATGCGGCCTTGTTCGTCACCCCACCGGTGGCCGTGGTGGCCGGTTGCGCCGCCCAGGCGATCGCGGACGACGACCAGTCGGCGGTCACCCGCCGTACCTGCGTACCGGCTCCCGTCGTGGCGCAGGTGGATGAGTAGTAGGAGTACAACGCGAAGTTGGTGTCGACGATGTGCTTGCCCTTGAACGGTGACACGTCGAACTGCAGGTAGGAACGCGCCTCGGTCGTACCGGAGTCGTACGTGCCTGACTCGGGTTCCGTCGAGGAGACTTGGGAGTCGCGTGCGATCGTCGGTGCCGCCGCCCGTGACGACGACGGCGAGAGGACGGCTCCGGCCGTCGCGAACCAGGTGGATCTTGCTGGTCAGACCGCCTCTGGACCGGCCGAGGGCCGAGTCGTGGAGCCCCCTTCTCGGGCCCCGGTCGCGTGCTGGTGAACCCGGACGGTCGTGAAGTCGACCGACACCGGCCACTCGACGCCGCCCGCCGCCTCCGCTTCCGCCCGCGCGGCCCGCAGCATCCGCCCGAACGCCCCCTCCTTGACCCGGCCGCGGAAACGTGTATGCGGCGTCGCCACGGACCATGGCGCCCGGGCGCCTCCCGCCAGGCCGTCCCGGTCCGGAACTTCCCCACGATCCCGTTCCGGACCCTGGGGTCCTCCAACCGCTTCCGCCCCCGCCGCGACTCGGGCAGCGACGGCCGAACGAACGCCCCCTCGGCATCCGGCCGTTCATGACGACGTATCACGACACCCTGATCCACCACCAGGGACCATGTGACAACACTGCCCAGGCGCGCCGCCTACAGGGGCAGCAGGTCGGGCCGCTTGGCCTCGACGCGGTCGCCCGAGGACTCGCCGCGCAGCCGGCGCCCGATCCACGGCACGAGGTGCTCGCGGGCCCAGTTGATGGTGTCGCGCCGCTCGTCGAAGGGGCGGCGCGGATCCTGCGGGGGCCAGGGCTGGTCGGGGTCGGCGGGCACCTCGTAGCCGAGGACCTGGGCGGCGCGGAGCGCGACGCGGGTGTGCCCCTCGGGCGACAGGTGCAGCCGGTCGCGGTCCCAGGCGCGCCGGTCCTGGACGGAGCGCAGCGACCACAGGTCCAGGACCGGGCAGTGGTAGCGGTCGGCGATGGCCCGCAGATGGACGTTGTACGTGGCGATCTTGCCGCGCATGTGGCGCAGCAGCGGTACGCCTCGGGTGTCGAAGCCGGTGGTGACCATGACCGTGCCGACCGCGTTGCTCAGGTCGGCGACCGCCCGCTCGAAGCGTTCCGCGAGGTCGTCGGGGTCGGTGCCGGGCCGGATGATGTCGTTGCCGCCCGCGCAGAAGCTGACCAGGTCGGGGGCGAGTTCCTTGGCGCGGGGGACCTGCTCCCGGACGATCTGGTCGAGGAGGCGTCCGCGTACGGCGAGATTGGCGTAGCGGAAGTCTCCGTGCGGGAAGTCCTGGGGGCTCGTCGCCGCGTCGGGGGCCGGGAGCCGGTCGGCGAGGAGTACGGCGAAGCGGTCCGCCCAGCCGATGAAGCCCCCGCCGGGGCCGGGGTCGCCGACGCCTTCGGTGAAACTGTCGCCGATCGCCGCGTACGACCCGATGACGTGCTGCTGGTTGGTTCTCGAATCGTCTGCCACAGGCACCTATCCTGCACCGTTCGATGTGACCTACGCGACCGTAATAAGGGGTTGACGGTCGGTGAGATAGACCACCCGGTCAGTTTTTGGCAAAGCCGGAATAACGCGCGGAACGACCGGACGTCGTCGCCCCACCTGCTCCCCATATGGCGCATTTCTCCTTCTTTGTCATGCTGGAACGTGGTGCACCCGCTCAGGGGCGCAGCCCACCCCGCAGGACGACCGAGGAGGAACGTTGAGTGACGTCAGCGGTGCTCACCGTCCGGACAGCGATACGAGTGATAAAGCAGCGGCGGTGAAACAGAAGGCCGGCGAAGGCGCCGGACTGGTCGGCGAGAAGGCGACCGACGTCGCCGGCGCCGCCAGGGAACGCGCGGGCGACGTGGCCGGCGAGGCCACGACGCGGGCGCGGGACGTGGCGGGCGAGCTGCGCGACCAACTGCGGGACCAGGCCGAGGAGCAGACACGGCGCCTGGCCCGGAACGTGCGGCGACTGGCGGACGAGCTGGGCGGCATGGCGGAGAGCGGCGACGAGGACTCACCGGCCACGAAGGCGGTGCGCCGGGCGGCCGACCGCGGCCACGACGTGGCGTCCGGGCTGGAGAGCCGGGGCCCGCAGGGAATCTTGGACGACCTGCAGGACTTCGCGCGCCGCCGCCCCGGCGCGTTCCTGGCGGGCGCCGCGCTGGCCGGCTTCGCGACGGCCCGCCTCGGCAAGGGCGTCAAGTCCGCGAGCGGCACGGCGCACGGGTCCGAGGACGGCGACCGCGGAGGGCGCACAACGCCGCCGGCGGGCGACGGGCCCGGCCCGGTCAGGGACGACCGGCCCCTCGGATCGTCGCCGCCCACGCCGTCGTACGGCGGATCGGTCGCGCCGCCCGACCCGCTGCCGGTCGCCGAGCCGTATCCCCATCCCGACCCGCGACAGCCGTAAGGGGGGCTGAGGCGTGGCCATTCCCTCTGCACACGACGCCGCCGACCCGTACGGGGCCGGTGCGGCCGGTTCCACGCGGGCCCCGTCGGCGGACCCGTCCGTGGGCGAGCTGGTCGGCGAGATCAGCGACGACCTCACCCGGCTCGTCCGCGGCGAGATCGAACTGGCGAAGGCCGAGATCAAACAGGAGGCGACACGGGCCGGCAAGGCCGCGGGCATGATGGCCGGTTCCGGGTACGCCGCGCACCTGGTGCTGCTGATGGGCAGCCTGGCCGCCGTGTTCGGGCTCGCGCACCTGGTCGACCTCGCCTGGGCGGCGCTCATCGTGACCGGCGTCTGGGCGCTGGCGGCCGCCGTCCTCCTCGTGGTGGGACGCCGGCGTATGCGCGCGGTGCGGCTCAAGCCGGAACGGACCGCCGAGACCCTGAAGGAGGATGCCCGATGGGCACGGAACCCGACGACCTGAAGAACGAAGTCGAGGACACGCGGGCGCGGTTGGCGCACAACGTCGACCGCCTCGCGGACCGGGCGAAGCCGGCGAAGGCGGCCCGGCGCAGGGCCGACGCCGCTCAGCACCGGCTCACCGGCCTCAAGGAGCGCGTGATGGGCCGGTCCGACCCCGCCGACGGCGGCCGGTCCGGGCAGCGCGGGCACGATCTCGCGGAGCGCGCCGGAGAGGCGGGCGACACGGTCCGGCACACCGCCGGCCAGGTCGGCCAGTCGGTGCGCGAGACCCCGGACCTGGTGACGAGGCAGACCCAGGGCAGTCCGCTGGCCGCCGGCGTCATCGCGTTCGGCGCCGGGATGCTCGCCGCCGCGCTGCTGCCCGTGTCCGAGGCGGAGGAACGGGTCGGCACCCAGCTCCGCGAGCACTCCGACGACCTGCTCACCCCCGCCAAGGAGACGGCGCGGGAGACGGCGCAGGACCTCAAGGAGGGGATGCGCGGGCCGGCGTCGGAGGCCGTGGAGTCGGTGAGGAGCACGGCGCAGGACGCCGCCGAAGCCACCCGGCAGCAGGTGCGGGAATCCGGCCAGGAGGCCGCCACCGGTCTGCGCGAGGTCGGCCGGGACACGGCCCGCGAGGCGCGCGACCCGGAGGGCTGACCGCCCGGCGCATTCGGGGCGGGGGCCGCTCAGGCCCCCGCCGTACTCCTTCGCACCTGTGGGGTGGACGCTCATGCACCAGTCCGGCAAAGCCTCCGCACCGGACCGAACCGGCGGCACGTCCTGGACGCGCGTGCTCAAACGCACCGTCGGGGAGTTCAAACGCGACGAGTTGACCGACAGGGCGGCGGGGCTGACCTACTACGGCATCCTGGCCCTGTTCCCGGCCCTGCTGGTGCTGGTCGCCCTGCTGGGCATCGCGGGCGACTCCGCCACGAAGACCGTCCTGGACAACGTCCAGAAGCTCGCGCCCGGCTCGGCCCGCGACGTGATCACGAACGCGGTGACCCAACTGCAGTCCACCGGCGGGACGAGCGGCGTGCTGGCCGTCGTCGGCCTGCTGGGCGCCCTGTGGTCCGCCTCGGGCTATATCGCCGCGTTCATCCGCTCGTCCAACGCCGTCTACGACATGCCCGAGGGCCGCCCGGTCTGGAAGGTGCTCCCGGTGCGGGTGGGGCTGACCCTGGTGCTGATGGTCCTCGCCTGCGTCAGCGCGCTGATCGTCGTGCTGACCGGGGGCATCGCCCGGCAGGTGGGCACCGCGCTGGGCGTGGGTGACACCGCGGTGACCGTGTGGTCCATCGCCAAGTGGCCCGTCCTGGTCGTCCTGGTGGCCGCCATGCTCGCGCTGCTGTACTGGGCCGCCCCGAACGCCAAGGGCCGCGGCTTCCGTCTCGTCTCTCCGGGCAGCCTGCTGGCCCTGCTGGTCTGGATGGCCGCGTCCGCGGGATTCGCGTTCTACGTGGCCAACTTCGGCTCGTACAACAAGACGTACGGGACGCTCGCCGGGGTCATCGTCTTCCTGGTCTGGCTGTGGATCACCAATCTGGCGATCCTGCTGGGGCTGGAGTTCGACGCCGAGACGGCCCGCGAGCGGGCCGTCGCCGACGGCCTCCCCGCCGACGAGGAGCCGTACGTGGAGCCGCGCTCCACGCGGACGTGGAGCGACGGGGACCGCCGGGCCGCCGGACGCGCCGAGAAGGCCGCCGACCGCGGCGACCGGCGGCGCGACGGGCCGCCCGAGGACCGCTGACCTGCGGCGGAACGCCCGAGGGGCGGTGCGCCGCAGCGCACCGCCCCTCGGACCGCTCACGGCCGCCGCTCGGCTCAGACCGAGACGCCGTGCTGGCGCAGGTACGCGATCGGGTCGACGTCCGAGCCGTAGCTCGGGCCGGTGCGGACCTCGAAGTGCAGGTGCGGGCCGGTCGAGTTGCCGGTGGAGCCGGAGAGCCCGATCTGCTGGCCGCCCGAGACGGTCTGGCCGACGGAGACGTTCAGCGAGGACTGGTGGGCGTACTGGGAGTACATGCCGTCCTCGTGCTGGATGACGACCTCGTTGCCGTACGAACCGCTCCAGCCGGCCGAGACCACGGTGCCGGGGCCGATGGCGCGGATCGGGGTGCCGGAGGCGGCCTGGAAGTCCGCGCCGGTGTGGTAGCCGCTGGACCAGCTGGAGCCGGAGGCGCGGTACTGGGTGGTGACGTTGGCGGAGGCCAGCGGGGTGGTCCAGCCGGAGCCGGTCGCCTCCGAGGAGCCGGTGGGCGCCGAGTCGTCGGCCGAGGCGGTCTCCGCCTGCGGGGCGGCGGCCTTCGGGGCCTTCTTCGGAGCGGCCTCGGGCGCCGGGGCGGCCTTCTTCGGAGCGGCCTCGGGGGCCGGGGCGGCCTTCTTGGCGCCCAGCGTCAGCTTCATGCCGGGGAAGATCAGACCGGGGTTCTCGCCGACGGTGGAGCGGTTGTCCTGGTACAGCTTCTGCCAGCCGCCCTTGATCCGGTGCTCGGCCGCGATCTTGGACAGGTAGTCGCCCCGGACGACGGAGTACGTCCGGGGAACGTCCCGCGAGGCGGCGGGAGCGGCCTGCGGAGCGGTGTGCGCCACGGCCACCGCGGCGGCGGGCTGCGCGGCCGGGGCGGCCTGCGCTCCGGTGGCGGCGACGAACGGGAGGGCGATCGCGGCCCCGCCGGTCCCGGCGGCGAGGACGCCGCGGGAGATCGGGCCGGACTTCGGTCGACGGTGCTTACCCTGTGCGGGCATGGGGCTTTTCCTCTCCGGCGCCTACGAGGTGAGCTGTCGGGTTCGGGCTGGAGATGCCCGGTCGCCGTCGGCGACTTCACCCCGAGCCGGTCCGGATCTCTCCGGGGTCGGCGGCTTACCTGGGTCCCCCGCTCCTGCCACGCGTGAGTGGGTGGGTGGAATTCCGGGCGGCGGCAGGATTAGGCGGTCCGCCCGGATCGACGGTGACCGTAAACGAGTCAGGACGCACGGAACAAGCCGCCGGTTGCACCGGACATTCACCGGTGCGAGCGCGCTCCGGAATTCCCGTCACACTCCGTGGATTAAGGATCTTGACTTTCCGCGCGGGAAACGGGAAAAGGACGAGGCATGATCGCCACAGACCGTCACGGATATGATCCCGCTCACCCACCTGATTCCATCTCCCCCATTAGCGGGGCATGTTCTACGAAATGCAGCAATACGGACATAGCTCGGCCGCCCCTGTCGACGGGGCGTCAGATGTGCCGGCGCGGCGCGCGGCGCACCGCTTCCGTTCCGGCGCGTTCGCCCGCCCCGCCTCCCCGGAAGCGATGTCGTATCGTCACGGGAGCGCGAGCGCCGACGAGCCGCGCCGCCGCCAGAGACGCCAGGAGCCCCCGTGACGCAGCAGGTGCCGCAGGTCCCGCCGACCGAGACCGCTCTGACCGGAGTCCGGAACTTCCGCGACGTGGGCGGGCTGCCCACCGCGGACGGGCGGCGCACCGCGTTCGGCAGGCTCTACCGCAGCGGCCACCTGGCGCACGCCACCGCCGAGGACACGGCCTTTCTCGCCGGGCTCGGCCTGCACACGGTGTTCGACTTCCGCAATGCCGCCGACCACCGGCTCGACGGGTACGACGTCGAGCTGCCCGGTGTCCGCAATGTCAGCATTCCGCTCTCGGACCCGGCCGACGGCGCCGAGTTCTGGCGGCTGGTGCGCGACGGGAACATCGAGCAGCTCCGATCCGTCCTCGCGGGCGGGCGGGGCGCCGAGCGCATGGTCCGGATGTACCGCGCGATGATCGAGGAGCGCACCGCCGAGCACAGCCGGGTCCTGCACGCGCTGGCCGAGGACAGCGTGCCCGCGCTGATGCACTGCGCGGCGGGCAAGGACCGGGCCGGCCTCGCGATAGCGGTCGCGCTGCTGGCGGTCGGCGTCGAACGGGAGGCGATCGAGGAGGACTACCTCAAGTCCAACGAGGCGCACCGCCGGTACCGGGTGCGGCGCGCCGACACCTCCGGGGCCGGACTGTCCCCGGAGGTGATGGAGCTGCTGAACCCGCTCTTCGGGGCGCGGCCCGCCTACCTCGCGGCGGCCTTCGCGAGGATCGAGGAGCTGTGGGGCACGACGGACCGCTACCTCTCCGAGGGGCTGGAGCTCTCCCCCCGCACCCGCGAGCGGCTCCGCGAACGGCTGCTCGACCAGGAGTGAGCCGGGGCGCGGCGCGAGGTCACTCGCCGCCGGCCACCACGAAGAGCAGGTAGAGGAAGGCGGCGATGACGTGGCCGGCCACCAGGTAGGCGAAGAGGCGGATCACGACGCCGCGCGGCATACGGCGCTCCTGCGGGTCCTCGTTCGGACGGCGGCCGGGGCCGAGTGGGTCGTAGTGCTCGGAATCGGACATGGGGGTCCTCTCTGCCGGCCGCACGGCCGGGACGGACGAAGGGGGCGGCGGACGGGACGGCCCGTCAGCGCGCGGGGAGGCCGCTGCCCGCGCAGAGGTCGCCGACGGGGGCCTGCAGCAGGGTGTGGACGAACAGCAGCTCCGCGCCGCAGCGGTCGGTCGCCGCGATCCGGTGCGGTGTGAGCGAGTCGAAGTGGGCGCTGTCACCGGGGCCGAGGTCGTGCACGGTGTCGCCGAGCCCGACCCGCAGCCGCCCCTCCAGGACGTGCAGCCATTCCTCGCCGGGGTGGACCCGGACCAGGTCGCCCTGGGCGCCGTACGGCACCCGGACGCGCAGCGCCTGCATCGCCCGACCGGACCCGCCGGCCCGCCGGTACATCCAGCCGTCGGCCTCCGCACCCTCGAAGCCGCCGCCCCGGATGATCGCCTCGCGTCCGGGCGGCTGCTCGCCGAGCAGTTCCGAGACCGTCGTACCGTAGACGCGGGCCAGTCCCAGCAGCATCGGCAGCGAGGGCTGCCTGCGCCCCGTCTCCAGCCGGGAGAGGTGGGCCGGGGAGAGGCCGGCCCGCCGCGCGGCGGCCTCCAGGGTGAGGCCGCGGCCGCGGCGCAGGTCGCGCAGGCGGGGTGCGACGCCGGGCAGCTCGTCCGGCGCCCCGCCGTCCGGAGGGTTCATGGCTCCATTGGGCCAGGAACTTTCCCCTTGGGCAAATTCCTTGCCTCTCAGGCAAGGTCTCAGCGGTTGGCGACGGCCTGCCGCACGAGCGTCCGGCCGAAGTCCCACATCAGCCCGCCGCCGTCGTGCGCGTCGTCCATGACGGCGGTGAACGCCGTCACGAACCGGTCGACCTCGGCCTCCTTGATGATCAGCGGGGGGATCAGCTTGATCACTTCCAGGTGGTCGCCGGAGACCTGGGTGAGGATGCGGTGCCGGCGCAGCAGCGGGACCACGACCATCTGGGCGAAGAGCCCCTTGCGGGCCGCCTGGAGCATGGTCCAGCGGCCGCGGAGCCGCAACGTGGACGGCCGGCCGAACTCGATGCCGATCATGAGTCCGCGCCCGCGCACCTCGTGCAGCAGCTCGTAGCGGTCCACCAGCGCCGCCAGCCGCTCGCGCAGCAGGTCGCCGGTGCGGCGGGCGTTGGCGACGGTCTCCTCCTCCTCCATCACCGCGAGGACGGCCAGCCCCGCCGCCATCGCCTGGGCGTTGGAGCCGAAGCTGGCGGAGTGGACGAGGACCCGGTCCATCGAGGAGTACACCCGCCGGAAGATCCAGTCCTTGCCGAGCGTCGCCCCGACGGGCACATAGCCGCCGGACAGGGCCTTGGCGACGCACACGAGGTCGGGTTCCACGCCTTCCTCGTGCTGGTACGCGTAGAAGTCGCCGGTCCGCCCGAGGCCGGTCTGCACCTCGTCCGCGATCAGCAGGGCCTTGTGGCGGTGCAGCTCCTCCTGCGCCTGCCGCAGGAAGCCGGGCGGCGCGGCGTTCACGCCCTTGCCCTGGACGGGCTCGACGATGAGGGCCGCGACGTCGCCGCGCCCCAGTTCGCGGCGGAGCGCGTCCAGGTCGCCGAGCGGGATCGCCGTGTCGGGCAGCAGCGGGGCGAAGCCGTCGCGGAAGCCGGCCTCCCCGTTGACCGAGAGCGAGCCGGTGGTCAGTCCGTGGAAGGCGTGCTCGCAGTAGAGGACCCGCGGTTTCCCGGTGGCGCGGCGGGCGAACTTCAGCGCCGTCTCGACCGCTTCCGTGCCGCTGTTGCCGAAGAAGACGCGGTCCAGGTGGGGGCTGTGGGCGAGGAGCCTCTCGGCCAGCAGGCCGGGCAGCGGCTGGCAGTCGAACCGGGTGAGGTCGGCGAGCTGGGCGTCCAGCACGTCGTGCAGCGCCCGGCGCACCACCGGGTGGTGGCGGCCCAGGCCCATGACGCCGAACCCGGCGAGCATGTCGAGGTAGTCGTTGCCCTCCGCGTCCCAGAAGTACGCGCCCTCGGCCCGCTCGTAGACCTTGTCGAAGCCGATGGTCCGCAACATGCGCGGCAGTTGGTGGTTGAGGTGGCGTGTGTGCAGGTCGTACCGTTCCCCCCCGCGCTCGGCGAGGAGTCGTGCCAGGTCGAACCCCTTTGATCCGTCGTCCGTCATCGCGCGCCCTTCCCCTTCGTGGTGGTCCGGCGCCGCGGTGCGCCGTGCGGCCGGGTCGGCGCCCCGGCTCGCGGAGCGGGCGGCGGCCCGGAGCGGGCCCCGGACCGCCCGTCCGGCTCGGTTCAGCCCGTCACCGGCCGCCGCCGACGGTCTCCCGCACCGCGCGCAGGGACTCCTTCAGCGACCCCATGGTGGCGAGCACCGCCGTGGGCTCGTAGCCGCAGTGCGCCATGCAGTTCGCGCAGCGCGGGTCCTTGCCCCGGCCGTAGGCGTTCCAGTCGGTCTCCTCGACGAGCTGCCGGTACGTCGGCACGTAGCCGTCGCTCATCAGGTAGCAGGGGCGCTGCCAGCCGAAGAGCGAGTAGTTCGGGATCGCCCACGCGGTGCACGGGAAGTCCGCCTCGCCCTCCAGGAAGTCCAGGAAGAGGGGCGAGTGGTTGAGCCGCCAGCGGGCCCGGTTGCCGCCCGCGAACGCCTTCTTGAACAGTGCGCGGGTCTGCTCGACGCCCAGGAAGTGCTCCTGGTCGGGCGCTTTCTCGTACGCGTACGCGGGCGAGATCATCATCTCGTCGACCTGGAGGTCGTCGTTGAGGTAGTCGAGCACCTCGATGACGGTCTGCGGGGTGTCGGTGTTGAAGAAGGTGGAATTGGTGGTGACGCGGAATCCGCGCCGCTTGGCCTCCTTCATCGCGGCGACGGCCTCGTCGAAGACGCCTTCCTTGGCGACCGATTCGTCGTGCCGCTCGCGCAGTCCGTCGATGTGCACGGCGAAGGCGAAATACGGGGAGGGGGTGAATCTGTCGAGCTTCTTCCGCATCAGCATCGCGTTGGTGCAGAGGAAGACGTATTTCCTCCTCGCGACGAGCTGGCGCACGATCTCGTCGATCTGCGGGTGCATCAGGGGTTCGCCGCCGGCGATGGAGACCATGGGGGCGCCGGACTCGAGCACCGCCCCCACCGCCTGGGCGACCGGCATACGCTGCTTCAGCACGCCGGCCGGGTGCTGGATCTTCCCGCAGCCCTCACAGGCGAGGTTGCAGGCGAACAGCGGCTCCAGCTCGACGATCAGCGGGAACTTGTCGCGCTTGCGGAGCTTCTGTTCGAAGAGATACGTCGCCACCTTGATGGACTGACGGAGCGGCATGGCCATCTAGCTCACCTCCTGGGGAGCGTCAGAGATCGGTGCCATTCGTGAAAAGCCGGCAGGACGGCACGGAGCACGCGGAGTGCCGATATTCCACCGCGCACCGTGCCGATGCGGACCAGCTCATGCTCCGGAGCGTCCACCACCACCCGGACGGCCGCAACCGGGCGCGGGCCGCAGCACAGGGCGGTGCGCAGCGTCGCGGCGGACTCCATGTCCACGGCGACGGCCCCGCCCGCCCGCAGCGCGGCGCGCTCGGGTCGGCGTACGACGTGGTCGGAGCCGTTCAGCGGCCCGGTGTGGACGGTGCGCCCCGGTACGGCCCTGGCGAGGGCGGCGACCAGCACGCCGGTGCCGTTGCACGGGGTGGCGCCGTCGTCGTCGCGGGTCTCCTGGGCGACGACCAGGTCTCCGGGGCGCATTCCGGGGATGAGGCCGGCGCAGAGGCCGGCGGCGATCACCGCGGCGCCCGGGGTCCCGTCCGTCCCCAGGAAGCGCCCCACGGCCGCTTCCGCCGACCGGGGGCCCATGCCGGTGCGCAGGACGCGGACCGGGCCGGGGGCGCCCCGGCCGCTGCGCAGGGCCATCTGCTCGATGCCGAGCGCGCAGGCCACCAGCAGCGGGGCCGGCGGGCCCCCCGTTCCCGGCGCACCGCCCATCAGACGCCCTCGCGGGGGCCCGGACGGTCGGCGAAGGGGTCGCCGTGCACATAGCGCCCGAGTGCGGTGAGCGGGAAGACCTGGCGGTAGAGGTGGTAGTTGATGGAGAAGTCCCAGGGGAAGCCGGTGCCGGTGAAATACGGCTCGTCCCAGGAGCCGTCGGCCTGCTGGGCCTCCGTCAGCCAGGTGACGCCGCGGGCCACGGGACGGGTCGCCCGGCGACCGGCGGCGAGGAGGGCGAGCAGCGCCCAGGCGGTCTGGGAGGCGGTGGACTCGCCCTGCCCGATCCACTTCTCCTCCTGGTAGGAGCGCAGGTCCTCGCCCCAGCCGCCGTCGTCGTTCTGCACGGACTCCAGCCAACCGACGGCCCGGCGGATCGCGGGATGGCGGGCGGAAAGTCCGGCGGCGACGAGGGCGGGCACCACGGAGCCGGTGCCGTAGACGTAGTTGACGCCCCAGCGGCCGAACCAGGCCCCGCACTCCGCCTGTTCGGCCAGCAGCCACTCGATGCCCCGCCGGGTGCGGGGGTGCCGGGCGAGCCCTTCGACGGCCAGCATCTCCACGACGTGGCCGGTGACGTCGGCCGACGGGGGGTCGATGACCTCGCCGAAGTCGCAGAACGGCAGGCGGTTGGGGAGGGAGCTGGTGTTGTCGGCGTCGAACGCGCCCCAGGCTCCGTCGCGGGACTGCATCCCGAGGTTCCAACGGACCCCGCGCGCGATGGCGGCGTCCACCCGCTCCGGGTCGGGGTGGCGCACCCGCCGCAGCGCCAGGACGACCTCGGCGGTGTCGTCGATGTCCGGGTAGTTGTCGTTGTGGAACTCGAACGCCCAACCGCCGGGGGGCAGTCGGGGTCTGCGCACGGACCAGTCGCCGGGCCGGTGGATCTCCTCCGCCAGCATCCAGTCGGCCGCCCGCACCAGGGCCGGGTGGTCGGGCGGCAGTCCGGCGTCGGCCAGCGCGATGGTGGCCAGGCAGGTGTCCCAGACGGGCGACTGGCAGGCCTCCACCATGCGGGCGCCGTCCTCGCGCCGGACGGCGAAACGGTCGAGGGAGGCCAGGCCCGCCCGCATCACCGGGTGGCCGAGGTCGTAGCCGAGCAGGTGCAGGGCGATGAGGGAGTAGACGGCGGGCGGTTGGATTCCGCCCCAGCAGCCGTCGTTCTCCTGGCGCTCGATGATCCACCGGGCGGCGGCGTTCATCGCCATCCGGCGCAGCGGGCGCGGGGCGACCTTGCGGTAGAGGTGCAGCCCCTTGTCCAGGCGTTGGAAGAAGCCGTCCCAACTGGTCGCGGGGGCGGGCTTCCTGGGCGGGGCGGGGCAGGCCGGGTCGGTGTGCAGCTCGCCCAGGGCGAAGGGCGCGGGGCGCACCGGGCGCTTGGCGGAGACGATGGTCAGCGGCACGATGGTCTGCCGGGCCCAGCAGCCGAAGTCGTAGATGTTGAGCGGGACCCACGGGGGGAGGAACATCAGCTCGGGCGGGAGTTCGGGGAGGTCGTCCCACTTCCACCAGCCGAACAGGGCCAGCCAGATACGGGTGAAGACGCGGGCGGCCGCGATGCCGCCCTGCTCCCTGACCCAGGCGGAGGCGCGGGCCATGTGCGGTGCGTCGGGGCCGTCCCCGGCGAGCCGCAGGGCGACGTAGGCCTCGATGGTGGCGGAGAGGTCGCCCGGTCCGCCGTAGAAGGTGTTCCAGGTGCCGTCGCCGAGCTGCTCGCCCCGGATGAAGAGGGCGGCCGCCCTGGTGGTCTCCGGGTCGCGGATGCCGAGGAACTGGCGCAGGAGCAGGTCCTCCGCGTCCATCGTGACGTTGGTGGCCAGATCGCCCTTCCACCAGCCCTGCGGGTCCTGCCGGGCCAGCAGGTGCTCCACCGAGCGTTCCGCTGCCCGCCGGGCGGCGGCGAGCACGTCGTCCGCGGCGGTGGTCGTGTCGGTCGGATCGCCTGCCGGGACCGCGCGGAGGTGCGCGGCCCCGGTGCTTCCGTCGGTCGTCGCTGTCATGAGCTTCCCCTTCGTGCAGTGGTCTCTCTGCTGTGCTGGGGTCTCCGTCGGCCGGGGCCCGGTCAGGGGCGCGCCGGCCGGCGACGGCGAGTCATATGCGCAAGGTGGTCATCTCTTGCGTACCACCACGAAGTCCGCGAGCTCGGTGAGCTGCGCCCGCACCCGGTGGGGCATGTCGACGGCGTGCAGCGCCTCGATGGCGACCGCGTGCTGGCGGCGGGCCTCCTGCGCGGTCCACTCGCGGCCGCCCGCCTCCTCGATGAGCGCGGCGCGGGCGGCGAACTCCTCCTCGGAGAAGCTGTCGAACTCGGTGCTCTTGGCGTCGGCGGCGAGCAGTTCGCCCAGCCGCTCCGAGGCCCCGCCGCCGGCGGCCAGCGCCGCGACGACCGGGAGGGACTTCTTGCGCTGGCGCAGGTCGCTCCAGGTCTGCTTGCCGGTGGACTCCGGGTCGCCCCAGATGCCGAGCAGGTCGTCCACGGCCTGGAAGGCGAGGCCGAGGTGGTAGCCGTACGCCTCCAGGGTGTCGGCGGTGCGGTCGTCGGCGCCGCCGAGCACCGCGCCGATGGAGACGGCGCAGGCCAGGAGGGCGCCGGTCTTGTTGCCCTCCATCTCCAGGCACTCCTCGACGGTGACCCGCTCGCGGTGCTCGTAGGAGATGTCCTGGGCCTGCCCGTCGATGAGCCTGCGGGTGGCGGTGGTCAGCCGACGGGCCGCGCGGCCCGCCTCGACCGTGCCGAGCTCCAGCAGGACCTCGTAGGCCAGTGCGAACAGGGCGTCGCCGACCAGGATCGCCTGGGCGGGGCCGTGCACCTTCCAGACGGTGTCGCGGTGGCGGCGCTGCTCGTCGCCGTCCATCAGGTCGTCGTGCAGCAGCGAGAAGTTGTGCACCAGCTCGACGGCGACCGCGCCGGGCACGCCGGCTTCGGCGGGCGCGCCCGCGGCCTCGGCGGACAGCAGGGCGAGCGCGGGGCGCACGGCCTTGCCGCCGTCGCCGTCCGAGGGGCGCCCCTCGGCGTCGATCCAGCCGAAGTGGTAGGCGGCGACGGTGTCCATGGGCGGCGCGAGCCGGTCCACTGCGGCCCGCAGCACCGGCGCTGACAGGGTCCGTCCGCGTTCCAGAAGCGCGGTGACGTCCGCGGTGTCCGCCACGGTGTCGAAAGCGGGATTCGCCGGGGTCACTGACTCTCCTCTTGTTCCGGTGGTACTGCTCATGCCGCCTCCTGCAGCGGGTGTCCATGGGGGCGGCCGAGGTCCTGGAGGGCCGCGTCGGCGGCGGCGGCGCCGCTGCGCACGGCGCCCTCCATGGTCGCGGGCCAGCCGGTGTCGGTCCAGGCCCCCGCCAGGTGGAGGCCGGCGGCGCGGGTGCGGGCGCCGGGACGCAGCCGCCCGACGCCCGGCGCCGGGGCGAAGGTGGCGGAGCGTTCGCGGGTGACGAAGAAGTCGCGGACGCCCGCGCCGCGGGCGGCGGGGAGCAGGCGTTCCAGCTCGGGGAGGTAGCGCGCCCGCAACCGGGCGACCGGGAGGTCGATCTCGGCCTGGGCGGCGGACTGCGAGACGGCGATGTACTGGCCGGGGCCGGTGAGCCCCGAGGAGTCGGTGCGGTCGAAGACCCACTGGACGGGGGAGCCGATCGCGGCGAAGAACGGCCGGCGCAGCACCTTGCGGTCGTAGACCACGTGCACGTTGAGGATGGGGGCGTCGGCGATGTCGAGCAGCAGGTCCGGCTCGTCCAGCGCGCCCGCGGGCAGCAGGGCGTGGGTCTCGGCCTGCGGGACGGCGAGGACGACGGTGTCGGCGGTGACGCGCTCGCCGGCGGTCTCCACGCTCCACCGGCCGTCCTCGGTGCGGGTGGGCGGGCCGGCCTTGGCGCGCAGCTCCGTGCGGACGCCCGCGGTGTCGAGGGCCTTGCGGGCGAGCGTGTCGTGCAGTTCGCCGAGCGGCACGGCGGCCCAGCCGATGTCGGCCGCGCCGGGCTCGGAGAGCAGGCCGGTCTTGAAGACCTTGGCCGCGAGCGCCATGGAGGCGTCGTTCGCGGTGGCGTTCAGCGTGGCGACGCCGACGAGGTCCCAGAGCGCTTCGACGGCGCGCGGCGACTGCCCGTGCCGGCGGAGCCAGGTGGCGAAGTCGACGCGGTCCAGCTCCGGGTCGGCCGGGTCCAGCCGGGCGAGGGCGAGGGCGGCGCGGCCGACGCCCGCCTTCTCGGCCGGCGAGAGGTGCGGGTAGGCGGCGAGGCCCCCGGCGAGGTGCAGCGGTACGGGCAGCCCGGTGCGGCGCAGCCGGCCCAGGCGGGGCCCCGCGGCCCGGCCGACGTCCAGCACGGGCACGTCCAGGCGGTCCTGGAGGGGGGCCAGGTGGGCGGCGTCGATGCGGTCCAGCAACCAGCGGTAGCCGGTGCAGCAGCGCAGGTAGACGTGCTGGCCGTTGTCGACGGTGAGGTCGCCGCGCTGGAAGGAGAAGGCCAGGCCGCCGAGGCGGGGCCGCCCTTCGAGCAGGGTCACGTCCAGTCCGGCGTCCGCCAGGCGCAGGGCCGCCGTGATGCCGGCGAGGCCCCCTCCGACGACGACCGCGGCGGGGCGCGGGCTCTCCTCGCTCATGCGGGCGCTCCTTCTCGCGTCGCGGCCCGGCGTCCGGGCGTGCGGGGGCGCGTCACGCCCGCCCCCTGGCGCTGAGCCGCGAGACGTGGCGGGCGTCCAGTCCGGACAGGCCGCGCACCGCGACGTAGGCCTTCTCGTGGCCGGGCAGCGAGACCCGGCCGCGCAGTACGGCCTCGGGGTCGCGCTCGATCCGGTCGAGGAGGCGGCGGTAGATCCCGGCCATGGCCGCGACGCACGCGCCGCTGCGGCGGTCGAGCATCGGCAGCAGCCGGTAGCCCTCGGCGAAGAGGGCGCGGGCGCGGCGGACCTCGTAGTGGACGAGGCCGGCGAAGTCGGAGCCGGGGGGCGGGGAGGCCCGGTGGAAGCCCTCGGCGCAGCCGAACTTGGCCAGGTCGTCGGCGGGCAGGTAGGTGCGGCCGTTGCCCGCGTCCTCGCGGACGTCGCGCAGGATGTTGGTGAGCTGGAGGGCGAGCCCGAGGGTGTCGGCGTACTCCGGGGCGCGCTCGGCCCCCCGTGCGCCCGGCTCGGTGCCGAAGACGCCGAGGCTGAGGCGTCCGATGGCGCCCGCGACGCACCGGCAGTAGGCCCTCAGGTCGTCCCAGGTCTCGTAGGTGGCGCCGCGCACGTCCATCAGGACGCCGTCGATCAGCTCGTCGAGACCGCCGAGCGGCAGCGGGAAGCGGCGGGCGGCGTCGGCGAGCGCGACGGCGACCGGGTCGGTGTCGTCCTCGTCGACCGCGCCGTCCCGGACGCGGGCGAGCAGGCCGCGGGTGTCCTCCAGCCGGCTCCGCTTGGTCGGCGGGTCCAGCTCCCCGTCGCCGATGTCGTCGACGCGGCGGGAGAAGGCGTACAGCGCCGACATGGCCTGCCGCTTCTCGTACGGCAGCAGCCTGATGCCGTAGGCGAAGTTGCGGGCCTGCTGTCCGGTGACGGCCTCGCAGTAGCTGTACGCGGCCTGCACCGGCGGCGACATGTGCGTCGGCTGTTCCTCCACGGTCCGGCTCACCTCTCTCCCCGCGCTCCGCGCAGGACGGTTCCCCCTGCGCGGAGCAGTCCGGGCCTGGTGGGTCTGGGCGGGCCGGGCAGGACGTCGAACCCGGCGGTCGAGATGGCCGCGAGGGCGGCGCGGCCGCCGGCGACGAATCCGGCGAGGAGGAGTCTGAGCCTGCCGTCGACACTGGCCACCAGGGGGATCCCCTCGTCCAGCAGCTCGCCCGCGCGCTGCGCCTCGTAGGCGATCAGGGCGCGTACGGAGGCGCCGGCGGTCGGGGCGGCGAGGTCCGCTTCGCCGACCCGGAAGCGGTCCATGTCCTCGGCGGGGAGGTAGATCCGGTCGCGGGCGAGGTCCTCGGCGACGTCCTGGAGGTGCTCGACGATCTGGAGGCCGGTGCAGACCGCGTCGGAGCGGCGGACGCGCTCGGGGCTCTCGGTGCCGGTGAGGGCAAGGACGAGGCGGCCGACCGGGTTCGCGGACAGCTCGCAGTAGGCGGCGAGGTCGGCGTACGTCCCGTAGCGGCGGACCTTCTGGTCCTGGCGGTTGGCCTCGATCAGGCCGAGGAAGGGTTCGGGGGTGAGCGCGCGGCGCCGCACGGTGGGGCGCAGCGCGCGCAGCAGCGGGTGGCGCGGCTCCTGGCCGGTGGTGGAGAACACCCGGTGGAGGTCGGCCTCGAGCGCGTCGAGCAGGGCGAGCGGGTCGTCTCCCTGCTCCGGCTCCAGGCCCAGGCGGCGGGCGTCCGCGCCGCCGGGGGCGAGGTCTCCGTCGCCGATGTCGTCGACGAGGCGGGCGTACCCGTAGACCGCCATGAGGTCGTCGCGCCAGGCGCGGGGCAGGAAGAAGGGCGCCACGGGGAAGTTCTCGTGCGCGGCCTTGCCGAGCGTGGCGTCGGCGGTGCGCGCCCGCGGGGTGGGGGTCACTGCGGGCCGCCCGGCGCGGGGACGGCGCAACCACGTCGGAGCTGGAGATCTTCCGTCATCGCCGTCACATCTCCCGTTCTACACTGCTGACCCAAAACAACCCTTTTCGGACACGCCGCTCGGTCTCCCGAGTGCACTGCGGCACGGTGGCGCGGTGCCGGGGCGTATCACCCTCGGGCCGCCCGCCGAGCCGCGCCGGGGGGTCGCGCGCCCCGGCGCGCATCCGGTCCGGCCCGGTACAGACGAAAGGCCCTACTTGCCATGAATCAGCACCGCTACAGCTTACGTTGTACGGCTTGCGGGAGATCGCCGGGGTGGAGCCCCCGGCCGCCCCTCCGCCGCCGTTCCTGTCAACCTTCCTCGGGCGCGGGGGATTTGGCGTCGTCCGCCGGGAGGAGATCGTCCCCGCGTGCGCCTTCCCCCCGCACGGGCGCGCACACCGCGGCCCCCGCCGGGAGGGGTCCGGCGGGGGCCGCGCGAGGCGTCCGGGGCTACTTGCCCGTCTCGCGCTCGTACGCCTTGAGGACTTCCTCGGTCGGGCCGTCCATCAGCAGCTCGCCCTTCTCCAACCAGAGCGCCCGGTCGCAGGTGTCCCGGATCGTCTTGTTGTTGTGGCTGACGAGGAAGACGGTGCCCGCCTCCTTGCGGAGTTCGCGGATGCGCTTCTCGGAGCGGACCCGGAACTTGTGGTCGCCGGTGGCCAGCGCCTCGTCGATCATGAGGACGTCGTGGTTCTTGGCGGCCGCGATCGAGAAGCGCAGGCGGGCGGCCATGCCGGAGGAGTACGTCCGCATCGGCAGGGTGATGAAGTCGCCCTTCTCGTTGATCCCGGAGAAGTCCACGATCTCCTGGTAGCGCTCGCGGATCTCCTCGCGGCTCATGCCCATGGCCAGGCCGCCGAGCACGACGTTGCGCTCCCCGGTGAGATCGCTCATCAGCGCCGCGTTCACCCCGAGCAGCGAGGGCTGTCCGTCGGTGTAGACATGGCCGGATTCGGTCGGCAGCAGGCCGGCGATGGCCCGCAGCAGCGTCGACTTGCCCGACCCGTTGGTGCCGATGAGGCCGATGGCCTGGCCCCGGTAGGCGGTGAAGGAGACGCCGCGCACGGCGTGCACCTTCCGCACGCCGCGCGACTCGCCCTTGTTCCGCCGCATCATGCGGCTCAGCGCGGCGGTGGCGCTGCCCCGTCCGCCGCCGGTGCCGTTGACGCGGTACACGATGTGCACGTCGTCGGCGATCACCGTGGGGACGCGCCCCTGTGCGTTGTCATCAGCCACGGCCGTACCGTTCCTCTGCCTTCCAGAAGTACACGAAGCCCACGACGCCCAGCAGCAGCGCCCAGCCGACGCCCACCGCCCACACGTGGTCGGGCAGGTTCTCCGAGCCGTATCCGTCGATCAGCGCGAAGCGGACCAGGTCCATGTAGATCGCCGCCGGGTTGTACTGGAGCACGTCCGCGATCCACTGGGGCTTGTCCTTCAGCATCAGCGGGATGGAGAACATGACGCCCGAGGCGTACATCCAGGTCCGCATGACGAAGGGCATGAGCTGGGCGAGGTCGGGGGTCTTGCTGCCGAGCCGGGCCATGATGAGGGCCAGGCCGGTGTTGAAGAAGAACTGGAGGATCAGCGCGGGGATCACCAGCAGCCACGACGGCGAGGGGTAGCTGCCGAAGACGACGGCGACCGCGACCAGCACGATCATCGAGAAGAGCAACTGCTGGAGCTGCTGGAGCGAGAAGGAGATGGGGAGCGAGGCGCGGGGGAAGTGCAGGGCCCGCACCAGCCCGAGGTTGCCGGAGATGGACCGGACGCCCGCCATCACGGAGCTCTGGGTGAAGGTGAAGACGAAGACCCCGGTGACCAGGAAGGGCACGAAGACCTCCTGCGGAATCCCCTCCCTGGTGCCCAGGATCAGTCCGAAGATCAGGTAATAGACCGCCGCGTTCAGCAGGGGCGTGACCACCTGCCAGAGCTGGCCGAGCTTGGCCTGGCTGTACTGGGCGGTCAGCTTGGCCCGTGAGAAGGCCAGGATGAAGTGGCGGCGGCCCCAGAGTTGTCGCATGTACTCGAGCAGCCCCGGCCGGGCGCCGCTCACGGTGAGGCCGTACTTGGCAGCCGTCTGGGCCGCGCTCAGGCCCTCGTCGGCGGACGGCGGGGCGCCGAGGGCTACCCCGCCGTCGTGGGTCGTGTCACTCACAAGTTTGAAACTCTCGTCTTCACGCGCAGCCAGTCGCGGGCGCGGCTCAGGCGGACAGGTCCCGGAAAGAAAATACGCCTCATGCTCTCAGAGGAAAGCCTCTCAGATGACCGGAGGTCGGCCCAGCCTGGTCAGCCGCCACACCGTACGCCACTTCATGGGGCGCCGGGGGCCGCAGGGAGCCGTCCAGCCTTCGCGGAAACCGCCGAACCACGCCCTCAGCGCGGGCCGCGACGGCCGCCTCGCCAGGGTGAGCGCCAGCCAGACCCCCGTGTAGAGGGGGACGAGGGGGGCGGGGAGGTTCCGGCGGGCCAGCCAGACCCGGTTGCGGGCCACCATCCGGTGGTAGACCGCGTGCCGCGAGGGGGCCGTGGCGGGGTGGTGCAGCACCATGTCCGCGCGGTAGTCGATCATCCAGCCCGCGTCCAGGGCCCGCCAGGCCAGGTCCGTCTCCTCGTGGGCGTAGAAGAACGCGGCGGGCAGCGGGCCGACCTCGGCGATGACCCTGGTGCGTACGGCGTTGGCGCCGCCCAGGAAGGTCGTCACGCGCGAGGAGCGCATCGGGTCGGCCGCCCGCAGCCGGGGCACGTGGCGGCGCTGGGTGGCGCCGCTGACCGGGTCGGTGATCCGGAAGGCGATGATGCCGAGCCTCGGGTCGGCCGCGAACGCCTGCCGGCACCGCTCGGCGGTGTCCCTCTCCGGGAGCGTGCCGTCGTCGTCCAGGAAGAGCAGGGCGTCCACGTCCGTGCCGCACGGGCCGAACGCCTCGATGCCCGCGTTGCGGCCGCCGGGAATGCCCAGGTTCTCCGGCAGCTCCACCGTGCGCACCCCGTCGGGGACCTCCGGGACCGGGGCGCCGTTGCCGACGACCACGACCTCGATCCGGTCGCCCTGCTGGGCGGCGACCGAATCGAGGAGGGCCCGGAGCTCGTCCGGGCGGTCGCCCATGGTGATGATCACCGCGCCCAGTTTCATGGCTGCCGTCACCTCAGCCTGCTGGACGCCAGGACCGACACCAGGTGCAGCAGGGTCTGGAGCAGCGCGATGCCGGCCATGACCGCCACGGTCAGGCGGGTGTAGAAGAGGTCGCCCCCGATCGCGTCCGCGACCGCCGCGACGAGGACGACCAGCGAGGCCTCGATCCCGAGGATCAGCCGGTGGAACTTGAGCGCCCCGGCCGCCCGGCGGGCCAGCGCCATGCCGGAGGAGCGCGGCTCGGACGCCGACTCCCGCACCGGCGGCAGCCCGCCCTGGTGGCGGGCCACCCCCACCAGGTCCGTCTCGGCCTTGACGAGGATCGCGCCGAGCGCCGCGAGGGTGCCGAGGAAGGCCCACAGCCAGTCGATCCGGCCCCCGCCCCAGAGGTCGGCGGCGCGCAGGCCGAGGCCGACGAGCACCGCCGCGTCGCACAGGTAGGCGGCGACCCGGTCCAGGTAGACCCCGCTGAGGGAGTACTGCTTCTTCCAGCGGGCCAGCTCGCCGTCGACGCAGTCGAACAGCAGGTAGAGCTGGACCATCAGCACGCCGAGCACCGCGCCCGCGACGCCCGGCACCAGCAGCGCCGGGGCGGCCAGGGCGCCGGCCAGGGTCATGACGTACGTCACCTGGTTCGGCGTGACCCGCGTGGTGACCAGGTAGCGGTCCACGCGCAGCGAGACCTCCCGCATGTACATGCGCCCGGCCCAGTGCTCGCCGCTGCGCCGGTCCTTCACCCCTGGCGGGTGGACGACCGGACGGAGTTCAGCTACTGATGGTCGTCGCATAGTCGGCGTACGCGTCCCTGATCTGGTCGGTGGACAGGTTGAGGTGCTCCAGGACCGTGAAGCGTCCCGGACGCGTCTGCGGGGCGTAGTCGACGGCCCGCACGAACTCGTCGACGCTGAAGCCGATCTGCTCCGGCAGGACCGGCAGGCCGTGCCGGCGCAGGACCGCCGCCATGAGGAGGGCCTCCTGGCGGGCGCCGCGCAGGTGCATGGCGAAGCAGGCGCCGAGGCCGACCTGCTCGCCGTGGCTGGCGGCGCGCTGCGGGAAGAGCAGGTCGAAGGCGTGGTTGATCTCGTGGCAGGCGCCGGAGGCGGGACGCGAGTCGCCCGCGACCGACATGGCGATCCCCGTCAGCACCAGCCCCTCGGCCAGCACCTTCAGGAAGGCGTCGTCGCCGACCCCGCCGGGGTGGCGCAGCACGGCCTCGCCGGCCTGGCGGGCCATCGCGGCGGCCAGGCCGTCGATCTCCTCGCCGTTGACCTCGTGGGCCAGCTCCCAGTCGGCGACGCAGGAGATGTTCGAGATCGCGTCGCCGATGCCGGAGCGGACGTAGCGGGCGGGCGCCTCGCGGATGATGTCGAGGTCGATGACGACCGCGATCGGGGTGGGGACCCCGTAGGAGCCGCGCCCGTTGTCGTTGTCCAGGGTCGCGACCGGGGAGCACAGGCCGTCGTGCGACAGGTTCGTCGCGACGGCGACCATGGGCAGGCCGACGCGCGCCGCGGCGTACTTCGTCACGTCGATGATCTTGCCGCCGCCGAGGCCGACGACGGCGTCGTACCGGTTGCCCTTGATGCCGTCGGCCAGCTTCACCGCGGAGTCGATCGTCCCGTCGGCGACCGGATACCAGTCGGCGCCCGGCAGGACCGGTGCGAGGCGCTCCCGCAGGGCGCGCCCGGAGCCGTCGCTGATGGCGATGGCGAGCTTGCCCGAGGAGGAGATCCGCTGGTCGGCCAGGAGACCCGCCAGATCGTCCATGGCTCCGCGCCGGACGTCGACGACGACGGGGGTCGGGATGAGCCGGGTCAGTACTGGCACGCGATCTCCCGGCCCTTGGCGAGGTCGTCGTGGTTGTCGATCTCGACCCAGGTGACGGTGCCGATGGGGGCGACGTCGACGGTGAAGCCGCGGTCGACCAGCTCCTGGTAGCCGTCCTCGTAGTAGAGGTCGGGGTCGCGCTCGAAGGTGGCCTTCAGCGCGTCCGCGAGCTCCTCGGCCGCCTCGGGCTCGATCAGGGTGACGCCGATGTACTCGCCGGTCGCGGCGGCCGGGTCCATCAGCTTGGTGATGCGCCGGACGCCCCGGCCCTCCTCGGCGACGACCTTCATCTCCTCGTCGGCGAGCGCCTTCTCGGTGTCGAGGGCGAGGATGATCTTCCGGCCCTCGCCGCGGGCGTCCAGGAGGGTCCGCTCGACCGAGACCGGGTGCACGGTGTCGCCGTTGGCGAGGATCACGCCGCGCTTGATGACGTCGCGCGCGCACCACAGGGAGTAGGCGTTGTTCCACTCCTCGGCCTTGTCGTTGTCGATGAGCGTGAGGGTGACGCCGTACGTCGCCTCCAGCTCGGCCTTGCGGGCGTGGACGGCCTCCTTGCGGTAGCCGACGACGATCGCGACCTCGGTGAGTCCGACCTCGGCGAAGTTGGCGAGCGTGAGGTCGAGGACGGTCTTCTCGCCGTCGACGGGGACGAGCGCCTTGGGCAGCGTGTCCGTGTAGGGGCGCAGACGTCGTCCTGCACCGGCTGCCAGTACGAGGCCGATCATGCGAGTTCTCCTTCGTCGTGTACGGCGGGGGCCGAGGAGGACACCCAGAAGCGGATGGACTCCACGAGCACCACCAGAGCCACGGCCACCGCGAGCGCGGTGAGAGCCGTGGTGAAACCTGAGCCGGGGGTGAGTACGGCGGCGAGGACGACCACCAGCGCGGTCCGGCCCTCGTGTCCACCGATCGTCCGCACCAGCCACCGGGGCGGCGCGCCGGTGCCTCCGCGAATGCGGTACACCGTGTCGTAGTGATGGTAGGCGACGGCCGCGACCAGCCCGAAGGCCGCCGGAAGGGCGTGCGGCGCGTCGCTGCGGGCGGCCAGCACGAGGACCGTGACGTACTCCGCCGCCCGGAAGAACGGCGGCACCAGCCAGTCCAGGGCGCCCTTGAGCGGGCGGGCGACCGCGAGCCCGGAGAGCAGGACGTGCACCACCGCCGCGGCGACGGTGAGCGGGTCGCCGTACGGGAGGAGCAGGACCGCGCCGACCATGACCAGCGTCCCGAGCAGGGCGGCGGCCGGGGCGGTGAAGGCCCGGCGCGGCGCGGGGGCGACCGCCGCGACGGCCTGGGCGAGGGGGCCGGAGTCGGCGAGGTCCGCCAGGGCCCGCGCCGCCCGGTCGGTGCGCCGGGCCCGGCGGGTCAGCGAGCGCAGGAGCCGGCCCGCGGTGGTGTAGCAGGCGGCCAGGGAGCAGCCGACGAGCAGGGCGTAGAAGACGACGCGGGGGGTGGTGAGCGCGGTGAGCACGGCGATCATGGCCCAGCGCTCGCCGATCGGCAGCACGATCATCCGGCGCGCCCAGACCGTCCAGCCGACGCTGTCGAGCTTGCCGGAGAGGGCGGCGGTGGGGCTGGTGTTGGCGACCGCGTCGTGGTTGGCCTCGTTGAACGAGAAGTCCACGACATGGCGGCACGCCTGGAGGACCATCGCGCCGAGCGCGAGGGCCCATACGTCGTCGCTGCCGCCCCCGCGCGCCGCGCCCAGGGCGAGTCCGGCGTAGTACGCGTACTCCTTGGCCCGGTCGAAGGTGGCGTCCAGCCAGGCGCCCATCGTGGAGTACTGGAGCGAGTAGCGGGCGAGCTGCCCGTCGGTGCAGTCCAGCACGAAGGAGACCAGGAGCAGCACCCCGGCGGCGACGAAACCGCCTCGGGTCCCGGTCGCCGCGCAGCCCGCCGCGACCAGCGCGGTGATCAGCGAGGCGGTGGTGACCTGGTTGGGGGTGAGGCGGCGGCGGGCGCACCAGCGCGCGAGGTAACGGGAGTAGGGGCTGACGCAGAAGGTGGTGAAGAAGCCGTCGTGGGCCTTGACCGCGCCGCGCAGCCGTACGGCCTCCTCGTCGACGGCGTCGCGGGCGGCCTCGGCGGCCGTCCGCCGGGCGGCGTCGGCGGGCACGGCGGCGGTGAGCGAGCCGAGGGCGGGGCGCTGGACGGCGATGCCCTCGGCCTCCAGTGCGGCGGCGGTGCGGCCGGGCACGGTGGGGTCCTCGGGGGCCGGGTCGGCGTCCGGTGCGACGACGGGGGCGCCCGCCCCGGCCGCGGCGGCGGTGCCCCGCAGGGCCCGCAGCAGGGCCGCGCGCGCCTCGGGGCGGGCGGTGAGCGCGCCCGGCAGGGCGGCGGCGGCGAAGCGCGGGTCGGTCAGCGCGAGCCGCAGGGCGTGCCGGTGGCCCACGAAGCGCGGGTCGACGAGTGCGACGCGGCACCCCGCCGGGACGGCGGCGAGGAGGGCCGCGGCGCCGTCGGCGCCGTCGGCGCTCCGCACGTCGAAGCCGAGGGACCGCAGATCGTCCGCGAGCGGCGATCCGGGTACCGGCGCACCTGTGAGGATGGCGGTCGACAGACGAACTCACTCCTTGGGACGGGCAGAGGGCGGGCACGGCAGCTCGGCCACGGGGGCACGGCGGCATGTCGGCTGAGGCTATCGGATGAACGGAAGACCGAGTTCACCGCCCGTTCGCACCCCGTTCGGGCGGGCCCGCCGCGGCGGGGACCGTTCGCGATCATCATCATCGATCGGCGCCCCGCGTCACAAACCGCGCGTCGGGCCGGGTGCGCGGGGCGCTTAGGCTGACGGGCATGACATGGCTGATCACCGGCGGAGCGGGATACATCGGGGCGCACGTGGCGCGGACCATGGTCGCGGCGGGCGAGAAGGCGGTGGTGCTCGACGACTGCTCGACGGGCGTCGCGGACCGGCTGCCGGACTCCGTCGCGCTGGTGCGCGGCTCGGCGTCGGACCGGGCGCTGCTGGACGGGGTGCTGGCCGAGCACGCGGTGAGCGGTGTGGTGCACCTCGCGGCGAAGAAGCAGGTCGGCGAGTCCGTGGAGCAGCCGCTGCGGTACTACCGGGAGAACGTCGCCGCCCTCGGCGTCGTCCTGGAGGCGGTGGTCGCCGCGGGGGTGCGGCGCTTCCTGTTCTCGTCGTCGGCGGCCGTCTACGGCGTGCCGGACGTCGACCTCATCACCGAGGACACGCCCTGCCTGCCGATCAACCCGTACGGGGAGACCAAGCTCGCCGGGGAGTGGCTGGTGCGGGCGGCCGGGAGGGCCCACGGGCTGACGACCGCCTGCCTGCGGTACTTCAACGTGGCGGGCGCGGCGGCGCCGGAGCTGGCGGACACCGGGGTCTACAACATCGTCCCGATGATGTTCGACCGGTTGACGCGCGGCGAGGCCCCGCGGATCTTCGGCGACGACTACCCGACTCCGGACGGCACCTGCCTGCGCGACTACATCCACGTCGCGGACCTGGCCGAGGCGCACCTGGCCGTCGCCCGGCGGCTGGCGGGCGACGGGGGCGGGGACCTGACGGTGAACGTCGGCCGCGGCGAGGGCGTCTCGGTGCGGGAGCTGGCCGAGGTGATCGGAGAGGTGACGGGCCGCGGACCCGACCCCGTGGTGGAGCCGCGCCGGGCCGGCGACGCCCCGAGGGCGGTGGCGTCGGCCGCGCGGATCACCGGGGAGCTGGGCTGGACGGCCCGCCGGGACGTGCGGGAGATGGTGGAGTCGGCCTGGGAGGGCTGGTGCCTGCGCCACCCCGAGGCGCGGACCGAGCCGCGTCGCTGACGGGGTTCCGCGGCCGCGCCGAGCAGGGGCCGGGATCGCTCCGCCGCTCTGACCTGCGGAACGTTTCCGCAGGTCAGAGCAGATGACAACGGTGTTCAGTGCCGTGTTGCCGGATACCCCCCGCCCGTAGTTCACTGGACGCGCCGGGCGGTTCGTCCCGGCGCCGTCGCACGGACCGGGAGGGGCGTTCCATGGGGGCCGGCCACGATCACGGGCATACGCACGGGGGGCCTCCCCCGACCGGCACTGCGGCCGCCGCCTACCGGGGCAGGCTGCGGATCGCGCTGGGCATCACGCTGGGCGTGATGGTCGTGGAGGTCGTCGGCGGCCTGCTGTCGGACTCGCTGGCCCTGATCGCGGACGCCGCCCACATGGCCACCGACGCCCTGGGGCTCGGGATGGCGCTGCTCGCCATCCACTTCGCCAACCGGCCGGCCGGCCCGAACCGCACCTTCGGCTTCGCCCGCGCGGAGATCCTGGCGGCGCTGGCGAACTGCCTGCTGCTGCTCGGGGTCGGGGGCTTCCTGCTCTTCGAGGCGGTGGACCGCTTCATCACCCCGGCCGAGACGAAGGGCGGGCTGGCCATCGCGTTCGCCGCGGTCGGCCTGGTCGCCAACATGGTCTCGCTCTCGCTGCTGGTGCGCGGGCAGAAGGACAGCGTCAACGTCCGGGGCGCCTATCTGGAGGTGCTCGCCGACGCCCTGGGCTCGGTGGCCGTCCTCGTGTCGGCGGGCGTCATCCTCGCCACCGGCTGGCAGGCCGCCGACCCGATCGCCTCGCTGGTGATCGGCCTGATGATCGTCCCCCGGACCGTGAAGCTGCTGCGGGAGACCCTGAACGTCCTGCTGGAGGCGGCCCCCGCGGGAGTGGACATGGCGGAGGTGCGGGAGCACATCACCGCCCTGCCCGGCGTGGCCGGCGTCCACGACCTGCACGCCTGGACGATCACCTCGGGGATGCCGGTGCTCTCCGCCCATGTGGTGGTGCACCAGGACGTGCTGGACTCGATAGGGCACGAGAAGCTGCTGCACGAGTTGCAGGGCTGCCTCGGCGACCACTTCGACGTGGAGCACTGCACCTTCCAGTTGGAGCCGGGCGGCCACGCGGAGCACGAGGCGCGGCTGTGCCACTGAGAGGCGGCCACCGGTACCGCCCGAGCGCGCGTACGTGAAAGGGTCTCCGCCGTGACCGACTCCACCGACGCCGAGCGGACCGAGGCGTTCTTCGCCCTGCACCGCGGCCTTCCCCGGCAGAGCCCCGGCTCCGACGCCACCACGCGGCGGCTGCTGGCGCTGGCCGGTCCGCTCCCCGACCGGCCGCGCGCGCTCGACCTGGGCTGCGGGCCGGGCCGGGCCGCGGTGCTGCTCGCCGCCGAGGCGGGCGCGGAGGTGACCGCGGTCGACCTGCACCGGCCGTTCCTGGACGAGGCGCGCGAGGCGGCCGAGGCGCGCGGCGTCGGCGACCGGGTCCGCACCGTCCGGGCCGACATGGGCTCTCTCACCGGCCCGGCGTTCCCGGAGGGCTCCTTCGACCTGGTGTGGGCCGAGGGGTCGGCGTACTGCGTCGGGTTCGACACGGCGGTCCGCGACTGGCAGCGGCTGCTGGCTCCGGGCGGCGCGATGATGGTCTCCGACTGCGTCTGGACCACCGACGCGCCCTCGTCCGGGGCGCGTGACTTCTGGGACCGCCACGGCCCCCTGCGCACGCTGCCGGAGACCACCGCGGCGGCCGTCGCCGCGGGGTGCTCGGTCGACGCGGTGGTGGTCCAGCCCGACAGCGACTGGGACGCCTACTACGCCCCGCTGGCCGAGCGGGTCGAGAGCGCCGACCCCGCGGTCCCCGGCATGGCGTGGGCGCTCGCCGCCACCCGCGAGGAGCTGGCGGTGCGGCGTGCGTACGGGGCGGAGTACGGCTACGCCGCGTACGTCCTGCGGCCGGCGGGCGCAGCCGGCTGAGCGGTCCGCCCTCCCCCGGCGCGCTCGCGGGCGGGGCGGACATGCCCGGACCCGAAGTGGGGACAAGCGGCTTTTGTACGGCAGACTTGATCGGACTCCAGGGGCCCGGCGCACGAGGCCGGGGACCAAAGCGAAGGATGGGTATGCCGACCACACCAGCCACCGCGACGCACAGCTCGTCGAACGGCACCGCAGAAGCGATCATGCTCGAACTGGTCGACGAGAACGGCACCACCATCGGCACCGCGGAGAAGCTGGCGGCCCACCAGGCCCCCGGACGACTGCACCGCGCGTTCTCCGTGTTCCTCTTCGACGAGCAGGGGCGGCTGCTGCTCCAGCGCCGCGCGCTCGGCAAGTACCACTCCCCCGGTGTCTGGTCGAACACCTGCTGCGGGCATCCCTATCCGGGCGAGTCCCCGTTCGCCGCCGCCGCCCGGCGCACGCACGAGGAGCTGGGGCTGTCGCCCTCGCTGCTGGCCGAGGCGGGAACCGTGCGCTACAACCACCCCGACCCGGCGTCGGGGCTGGTGGAGCAGGAGTTCAACCACCTGTTCGTGGGGATGGCCCGCAAGGAGCTGGAGCCGGACCCGGAGGAGGTCGGCGAGACCGCGTTCGTGACGGCGCGGGAGCTGGCGGAGCTGCACGCGCGGGGGTCGTTCTCCGCGTGGTTCATGACGGTGCTGGACGCGGCGCGGCCGGCCGTGCGCGAGCTGACGGGGCCCTCCGCGGGCTGGTGAGGGCCTGCGGGCGGTGGGCGGGGCGGTCAGAGCCGCGTCTTGAGCGGCAGCGCCGCCCAGATGACCTTCCCGCCGCTCGCGGTGTGCTCCACGTCGCACGCGCCGCCCGCCTCCTCGGTCACCACCTTGACCAGCAGCAGCCCCCGGCCGCCGGTCTGGGCGTAGTCCGTCTCCAGGGCGGTGGGGCGGTAGGGGTGGTTGTCCTCGACCGCCACTCTGACCCGGTCGGCGGCGACGGCCACCTCGACGGCCAGCTCGGGCGAGAGGAGCGCCGCGTGCTTGACCGCGTTGGTGACCAGCTCGGAGACGATCAGGAGCAGCCCCTGGAGGACCTCGTCCTCGATGGGCACGCCCTGCCGGGCGAGGAGGTCGCGTACGGCGTGCCGGGCGCGGGGCACGGAGGCGTCCACGGCGGGCGCGGTGAAGCGCCAGACCCCGTCGTACACGAGGGGATCGGTGGGGATGCTTCCTGGGCTCTCCATCGTCCGGCACCAGCTCTCACTCGCTCTGTACTGACCGTCGAGTAAAGAGTGTTGGCAACGGCGTGGTCCCACCCGTGCCCCTGACCGGAAGTAGCCAGGTATCGGCGTTATTCGACCGAAAGCGCGCGATCTCGTCGGTCGAGGACTGCTTCTGTCACTCTCCTGGTCACGTGCTCGGTCCGTCGGCGGTCGGGGACTACTCGTCGCGCCGCGGCGAGACCATGGTGACCACGCGGCGGCCGCCCAGTCCGACGGCGATGAGGCCGAGGCCGTCGAAGAGCAGGGCCAGGGAGAAGAACAGCCCCAGGACGTAGAGGCTGCTGTGCGGCCAGTCGAACAGCACCAGCAGGCCCAGCAGCAGCCCGAAGGCCCCTTGCAGCAGGGTCCACCCCATCTGCGGGCCGCGCACGACGACGCTGCCGACCAGCCGGAAGACCCCGCCGGTCAGGAAGAGCAGGGCGGCGAACATGGTCAGCGCCTCCGCCGTCCCCTCGGGGTGCCGGATGACCACGACGCCGGCGGCGAGGTTGAGCGCGGCCACCACGACGCCCAGCCAGAAGTAGTTCGTGCCGCGGGAGTCGATCGCGTGCGCCAGTCCGACCAGGCCGCCGAGCAGCAGCAGCCAGCCGAAGAGCAGCATCGAGGTGAGGGTGGCGACGCCGGTGTACACGAGGCCGACGGCCCCCGCGATCACCAGCAGGATGCCGAGCAGGACGAGTCGGCCGAAGCCCCTGCTCAGCTTCCGGCCCTCTGCGGTGCGTCCGTTCATCGACGGCTCCTCACGGTGCGTGTCCGCTGCGCGCCCCTTCTTGATCATAGGTTCGAACCGAGCCGGTAGCATCCGCGCATGGACCGTACGGAACCCCGGCTGATCCCGTCCGTGGAGCGCGGCGTCGCCACCGTCGTCATCGCCCACACCGCCAAGCGCAACGCGATGACCGCGTCGATGTGGCGGAGCCTGCCGGAGCTGCTGGAGCGGCTGGCGGCCGACCCGGCGGTGCGGGTGCTGGTGCTGACGGGGGCCGGGGACACCTTCTGCGCCGGGGCCGACATCTCCGCGCTGCGCGAGGGCGCCGAGGAGGCCCAGGGCCTGGCGGTGGCGGCGGAGGAGGCGCTGGCCGCGTTCCCCCGGCCGACGCTGGCCGCGGTGCGCGGCTACTGCGTGGGCGGCGGCAGCCAACTGGCGGCCGCCTGCGATCTGCGGTTCGCCGAGGAGGGGGCCTCCTTCGGGGTCACCCCGGCGAAGCTCGGCATCGTCTACCCCGCCTCCTCCACCCGGCGGCTGGTGGCCCTCGTCGGCCCGGCCACGGCCAAGCACCTGCTGTTCTCCGGCGAACTGATCGGCACGGAGCGGGCGCTGCGCGCCGGGCTGGTGGACGAGGTGCTGCCCGCGGGGGGCCTGGACGAGCGGGTCGAGGCGTACGCACGGGTGCTGGCGTCCCGGTCCGGGCTGACCCAGGGCGCGGCCAAGGAGTTCGCCTCGGGCCGGACGGACCGCGAGGCGTACTGGGCCGGCCAGGCGCGCGGCAGCGGCGACGCCGCGGAGGGCGTCGCCGCGTTCCTGGAGCGGCGCGCGCCGCGGTTCACCTACACCGCGGGCGCTACCGGCTGACGTGGCGGCTGCGGGCCCGCCACTCCTCGACCAGGGCGGCGGGGGCCTTCTCGGGGGACCCGCAGTCGTAGGGCGGCTGCGGGTCGTACTCGGTGAGCAGTTGCACCGAGCGCGCGGCGTCGTCGCCCGCGATCCGGCCCAGCAGGGTCAGCCCCATGTCGATGCCGGAGGAGACCCCGGCGGCCGTGACGTACTTGCCGTCCAGGACGACGCGCTCCCCGGTCGGCTCCGCGCCGAATCCCCTCAGCGCCTCCAGCGCCAGCCAGTGCGAGGTGGCCCGCCTCCCCGTCAGCAGCCCCGCCGCCGCCAGCAGGAGCGACCCCGTGCAGACCGACGTGGTCCAGGTGCTGGTCGCGTCCACCGCGCGCAGCCAGCCCAGCAGCGCCGCGTTCTCCATCTGGTCGCTCTGGCCGGGCCCGCCGGGCACGACCACCACGTCCGGGGACGGCGTCTCGTCGAGGGTGCGGTCGGCGACGAGGGCGAGGCTGTCGCCGTCGTTGCGGACGGGGCCGGACCGTTCGGCGACGAACACGGTCTCGGCTCCGGGGGCGCGGCTGAGCATCTCGTAGGGGCCGACCGCGTCCAGGGCTGTGAAGCGGTCGAAGAGCAGGATGGCGATCTGCATGGAAGCTGCCTCTCGGTCGGTCGTCCGCCGCACCGGTGCCGGGGCGGCGGCGGGGTCACTCGGAAGCGGGGGCGGCCGCCGGGGGGCGGAAGCGGCGCCGGTATTCGGCCGGAGCCGTGGCGAGAGCCTTCACGAAGGCGCGGCGCATGGCCTCCGGCGTGCCGTAGCCGCTGGCGCGGGCGATCCGCTCGACGCCGTCCGCGCTCTCCTCCAGGAGCCTGCGGGCGTGCTCCAGGCGTACGCGGTCGACGTACCGCCCCGGAGTCGTCCCGGTCTCCGCCCGGAACGCGCGGGCGAAGTGGCGCGGGGAGAGCCGGGCGCGCGCCGCGAGCGCTTCCACGCCGAGGTCGGCGTCCGGGTGCTGGGCGATCCAGTGCTGGACCTCGCGCAGTGGCTCGCGCCGTGCCGTCTGGGCGCTGAGCTGCACGCTGAACTGGGCCTGGTTGCCCGGCCGGCGCAGGAACACCACCAGGTGCCGGGCGACGGTCAGGGCGATCTCGCGCCCGTGGTCCTCCTCCACCAGGGCGAGCGCGAGGTCGATGCCCGCGGTGACGCCCGCCGAGGTGGCGAGCCGCCCGTCCCGTACGAAGATCGGCTCGGGGTCGACCTGGACCCGCGGATGGTCGCGGGCCAGTTGTTCGCAGTGGTCCCAGTGCGTGGTCACCCGGTGGCCGTCCAGCAGCCCCGTCCGCGCCAGCAGCAGCGCCCCCGTGCAGACGGAGACGAGCCGCCGCGCCCGCGGCGCGTGCTCCGCGAGCCAGCGGGTCAGCTCCGCGTCCGGTGCGCGGGTGCCGCGGCCGCCGGGCACGAGCAGGGTGTGCGGGTCGGGGGCGTCGGCCAGGCCGCCGTCGGGCACCAGGGTCAGACCGCTGGTGCACCGGACGGGCGCGCCGTCGAGGGAGGCGGTCCGCAGGTCGTAGGAGACGCCGGGGAACCGGGACGCGCCGGCGAAGACCTCCATCGGGCCGGTCACGTCGAGGCTCTGGACGCCGTCGAAGAGGACGACGAGCACGGTTCGCTGCTGCACGTCCGCCATCCTGGGCGGCGGCCCGCGAGGGCCGCAATGACGAAAACCCCACCTTTCCTGCCATCGGCGGTCGCCCCCTCGGGGTTCCCCGCCGTACTGACCAGTCGGTAACGTGCGGTCATGACCACTCTTCCGGCCCGCGCGGGACGCCGCTGCCACGACGCCGTCAACCCGCTGCACTCCTGCCTCTACTTCTCCCCCGACCTGGGCGCCGAGATGGCGAGACTCGGCGTCGAGGACCCCGGCGCCGCCTACTTCGCCAGTCGCGCCGCCGCGCTCGGCGCGGTGGGGGCGGGCGCGGTCTGCGCCACCTTCTCCAACTTCAACCCCGAGCTGGTGGCGCGCCACGTGCCCGCCGTCTGGGAGACCGCCTCGCCCGGGCAGGTCCTCGCGGCCCGGCTGCGGGCGGCGGACTCGACGCTGCGGCGGCTGCTCGGCGAGGAGGCCGTCGCCTCCAAGGAGATGGCGGAGGCGGCCCGGCTCGCGCTGCGCGCCACCGAGGCGTGCACCCCGCACGCCCGGCCGCTGTACGCCGCGCACGCGGACCTGCCGGTGCCGGACGAGCCGCACCTGGCGTTCTGGCACGCGGCGACCCTGCTGCGCGAGCACCGGGGCGACGCGCACCTCGCCGCCCTGCTCACCGCCGGACTGGACCCGCTCGAAGCCCTCGTCAGCCACACCGCCACCGGCAAGGGCATGGCCCCCCGCTGGCTCCTGGCCAGCCGCGGCTGGCGGCGCGCCGACTGGGACGCCGCCTGCGACCGGCTGCGGGAGCGCGGGCTGCTCGACGGGGCGGGCGGGCTGAGCGAGGCCGGCACGGCGCTGCGCGCCGAGGTGGAGGAGGCGACGGACCGGATGGACGCCGCCCCGTACGAGCACCTGGGGGCGGCGGACGTGGAGCGGCTCACCGAGCTGGCGCGCGGCTTCCTGTTCACCGCGGCCGCCGCGGGCGCGTTCCCGGCCGAGGCGACCGGGAAGGGCTGACCCCGCGCAGCCCCGGAGCCCCGCGCGCGAGCGGCCGGGGCTCCGGTTGCGCCGCCGGCCCTCGCGGCCTCGGCCCCGCGCGCGAGAGGCCGGGGCTCCGGGCGTGTCCGCCGAGGCCGCGCGACACGGCCCCCGGCCACCCGGCACAATGCAGGCGAAGGGGATGCCCCCGGTCGAGAACGCGCCCGCCGCGAAGCGGGCGCGGCCAGCACAGCCAGGTACGAGAAGGCGAGTCGGGAAAACCGTGACGACGTCCATCGAAGGCAGGATCGCCGAGGAGCTCGGCGTACGGGAACGACAGGTCAGGGCGGCCGTCGAGCTGCTCGACGGCGGGGCGACCGTGCCGTTCGTCGCGCGCTACCGCAAGGAGGCGACCGAGTCCCTGGACGACGCGCACCTGCGCACGCTGGAGGAGCGGCTGCGGTATCTGCGGGAGCTGGAGGAGCGGCGCGAGACGATCCTCCAGTCCGTGCGCGAGCAGGGCAAGCTCGACGCGGCGCTGGAGGCGAGCATCCGGGCCGCCGAGAACAAGGCGCGCCTGGAGGACATCTACCTGCCGTTCAAGCCGAAGCGGCGGACGAAGGCGCAGATCGCCCGCGAGGCGGGGCTCGGTCCCCTGGCGGACGGCCTGCTCGGCGACCCGTCGGTGGACCCGCTCACGGCCGCCGCCGCGTTCGTGGACGGCGACCGGGGCGTCGCGGACGCCCCGGCGGCGCTGGAGGGGGCGCGGGCGATCCTCGCCGAGCGGTTCTCCGAGGACGCGGACCTCACCGGCGAGCTGCGCGAACGCATGTGGAGCCGGGGCCGGTTGACGGCGAAGGTGCGCGCGGGACAGGAGGAGGCGGGCGCGAAGTTCGCCGACTACTTCGACTTCGCCGAGCCGTTCACCGCGCTGCCCTCGCACCGGGTGCTCGCGATGCTGCGCGGCGAGAAGGAGAACGTGCTCGACCTGGTCCTGGAGCCGGAGGAGCCGGAGGCCGCCGAACGGCCGGGCCCCTCCGCCTTCGAGCACATGATCGCCCGCCGCTTCGGCATCGCCGACCGGGGCCGCCCCGGTGACGCGTGGCTCGCGGAGACGGTGCGCTGGGCGTGGCGGACCCGTATCCAGGTGCACCTCGGCATCGACCTGCGGCTGCGGCTGCGCACGGCGGCGGAGGACGAGGCGGTGCGGGTCTTCGCCTCCAACCTGCGCGACCTGCTGCTCGCCGCCCCGGCCGGGACGCGGGCCACCCTGGGGCTCGACCCCGGTTTCCGTACGGGGGTGAAGGTCGCCGTCGTCGACGCCACCGGCAAGGTGGTGGCCACCGACGTGATCCACCCGCACGTGCCCGCCAACCGGTGGGACCAGGCGCTGGCGAAGCTGGCGCACCTGGCGAAGGAGCACGCGGTCGAGCTGATCGCGATCGGCAACGGGACGGCGTCCCGCGAGACCGACAAGCTCGCCGGTGAACTGATCGACAAGCACCCGGAGTTGAAGCTGACGAAGGTGACGGTCTCGGAGGCCGGCGCGTCCGTGTACTCCGCGTCCGCGTTCGCCTCGCAGGAACTGCCCGACATGGACGTGTCGTTGCGCGGCGCGGTCTCTATCGCGCGGCGGCTCCAGGACCCGCTGGCCGAGCTGGTGAAGATCGACCCGAAGTCGATCGGCGTCGGGCAGTACCAGCACGACCTGTCGGAGGTGAAGCTGTCCCGTTCGCTGGACGCGGTCGTGGAGGACTGCGTGAACGCGGTCGGCGTCGACGTCAACACCGCCTCCGCCCCCCTGCTCTCACGGGTTTCGGGGATCGGCTCGGGGCTCGCGGAGAACATCGTCGCCCACCGGGACGCCAACGGCCCCTTCCCGTCCCGGAAGGCGCTCAAGGCGGTGGCGCGGCTGGGGCCGAAGGCGTACGAGCAGTGCGCGGGCTTCCTGCGCATCCGCGGCGGGGACGACCCGCTGGACGGCTCCAGCGTCCACCCGGAGGCCTACCCGGTGGTGCGGCGGATGGCGAAGACCACGGGCGGCGAGGTCGGTTCGCTCATCGGCGACACGGGCGCGCTGCGGTCGCTGCGGGCCGCGGACTTCGTGGACGACGTGTTCGGTCTGCCGACCGTGACGGACATCCTGCGGGAGCTGGAGAAGCCGGGGCGCGACCCGCGCCCGGCGTTCCGCACGGCGACCTTCAAGGAGGGCGTCGAGAAGCTCGGCGACCTGGCGCCCGGCATGGTGCTGGAGGGCGTGGTGACGAACGTGGCGGCGTTCGGCGCGTTCGTGGACGTCGGCGTCCACCAAGACGGGCTGGTGCACGTCTCGGCGCTGTCCCGGACGTTCGTGAAAGACCCGCGCGACGTCGTGAAGCCCGGCGACATCGTGAAGGTCAAGGTCATGGACGTCGACGTGCCACGCAAGCGGATCTCGCTGTCCCTGCGGCTGGACGACGAGCCCGGCGCGGGCGGCGGTCGGCCAGGCCGGGACGAGCGGGGCGGCCGCCCGCCGAAGCAGCGGCAGGGCCAGGGCTCCGGCGGCGGTCAGGGCCGTGCCGACGGCGAGCGCGGTCAGGGCGGCGGGCGGGAGCGGCGCGGCGGCGCGTCCCGCCCGGCGCAGGGGGCCCCGGCGCCGGGCAACAGCGCCATGGCGGACGCGCTGCGGCGGGCCGGTCTGGCCGACCCGAAGCGCGGCGCGCGGGGGCGCTGACGCCCCGCGTCCCGCCCCGCCCCGCCCCGTGTCGGCACGGGGCGGGGCGGGACGCCGGTGACCGCTTCGCCCCGCGCCCCGCGCCTCAGACTTCCTCGACCCGGCCGTCCGCCACCTCGACACGGCGGGTGGTGCGGACCGCCTCCAGCATCCGCCGGTCGTGCGTGACCAGCAGCAGGGTGCCGGTGTACGTCTCCAGCGCCGCTTCCAACTGCTCGATGGCGGGCAGGTCCAGGTGGTTCGTCGGCTCGTCGAGCACCAGGAGGTTGACCCCCCGGCCCTGGAGCAGGGCGAGCGCGGCGCGGGTGCGCTCACCCGGCGAGAGGCTGGTGGCGGGCCGCGTCACGTGGTCCGCGCGCAGGCCGAACTTGGCGAGCAGGGTGCGCACTTCGGCCGGCTCCGTGTCGGGGACGGCCGCGCAGAACGCGTCGAGCAGCGATTCCGCCCCCAGGAAGAGCTTGCGGGCCTGGTCCACCTCGCCGACGACGACGCCCGAACCGAGCGCCGCGTGACCGGAGTCCAGCGGCAGCCGCTCCAGCAGGGCCGCGAGGAGGGTGGACTTGCCCGCGCCGTTCGCGCCGGTGATGGCGACCCGGTCCGCCCAGTCGACCTGGAGCGAGACCGGCCCGAAGGAGAAGTCGCCGCGCGCCACGCGCGCGTCGCGCAGGGTGGCGACGACGGACCCGGAGCGCGGTGCGGAGGCGATCTCCATCCGCAGCTCCCACTCCTTGCGCGGCTCCTCGACGACGTCGAGGCGCTCGATCATGCGCTGGGTCTGGCGGGCCTTGGCGGCCTGCTTCTCGCTCGCCTCGCTGCGGGCGTTGCGGCCGAGCTTGTCGCCGTCGGTGGCCTTGCGGCGGGCGTTCCGGACGCCCTTGTCCATCCAGGAGCGCTGCATGTGGCCGCGCGCTTCGAGGGCCGCCCTGCGGTCGGCGTACTCCTCGTACCCCTCGCGGGCGTGCCGGCGGGCGGTCTCCCGCTCCTCCAGGTAGGCCGCGTAGCCGCCGCCGTAGAGGTTGATCTGCTGCTGGGCGAGGTCCAGCTCCAGCACCTTGGTGACCGTGCGCATCAGGAACTCGCGGTCGTGGCTGATGACGACGGTGCCCGCGCGCAGGCCCGACACGAACCGCTCCAGGCGCTCCAGCCCGTCGAGGTCGAGGTCGTTGGTCGGCTCGTCGAGCAGGAAGACGTCGTAGCGGGAGAGCAGCAGGGAGGCGAGTCCCGCGCGGGCCGCCTGCCCTCCGGAGAGCGCGGTCATGGGCCGGTCGAGGCCCACGGTCAGCCCCAGCTCGGCGGCGACCTGCTCGGCGCGCTCCTCCAGGTCCGCGCCGCCGAGGGCGAGCCAGCGCTCCAGGGAGTCGGAGTAGGCGTCGTCCGCGCCCGGCGCGCCCTCGACGAGGGCGTTCGTCGCCTCGTCCATGGCGCGCTGGGCGTCGGCGACCCCGGTGCGGCGGGCCAGGAACGCGGCGACCGTCTCGCCCGCGCGCCGCTCCGGCTCCTGCGGGAGGTGGCCGACGGCGGCGGTGGGCGGGGAGAGCCGCAGTTCGCCCTCCTCGGGGCGGTCCAGGCCGGCGAGCAGGCGGAGCAGGGAGGACTTGCCGGCGCCGTTGGCTCCGACGAGACCGATCACGTCTCCGGGGGCGACGACGAGGTCGAGCCCGGCGAAGAGCGTGCGGTCGCCGTGTCCGGCGGCGAGGTCCTTGGCGACGAGGGTGGCAGTCATCAGGGTGCCGATCCTAATCGGCGCCGGGCGGGGCCCGGTCTCGGGGACGGCGGCGAGGTCCGGGGCTCGGGGGCGGGGCCGCCGCGCCGGCGCGGCGCGCGTGCCGTCCGTGTTCCGTTAGCGTCCGTTCCGGGTCCGGCCGCCCACGAGGGGCGGACGCGGCGCCGAGGCGACGGGAGTGAGCGCGGTGGCGGATGTGATCGTGGTGGGCGGCGGTGTCATCGGGCTCACCACCGCCGTGACGCTGGCGGAGCGCGGGCTGCGGGTGCGGGTGTGGTCGCGCGATCCGGCCGGGGCGACGACCTCGGCCGTCGCCGGGGCGCTGTGGTGGCCCTACCGGATCGAGCCGGCGGAGCGGGTCGGCGGCTGGTCGTTGGAGACGCTGGCGGTCTACGAGGAGCTGGCCGCCGCGCCCGAGGAGACGGGGGTGCGGCTGGTGCCGGGGCTGCACTGCGGTGAGCGGTTCGCCGCGCTGGGGGCCTGGGCGGCGGAGCTGAAGGGCGCGGTGGAGACGCCCGAGGGGTTGCGGGTGAGGCTGCCGCTGCTGGACATGCCGGTCCATCTCGCCTGGCTGGAACGCCGGTTGGGCGCGGCGGGCGGAGCGGTGGTGCGGCGGCCGGTGACCGGGTTCGAGGAGGCGGCGGTGCGGAGCCGCGCGGTGGTGAACTGCACGGGGCTGGGAGCGCGGGAGCTGGTGCCCGACGCCGGGGTGCGGCCGGTGCGCGGGCAGTTGGTCCTGGTGGAGAATCCGGGGATCGAGGAGTGGTTCGTCCAGGCGTCCGAGGCGTCGGCCGCGACGACGTACTTCTTCCCGCAGCCGGGCCGGCTGGTGCTGGGCGGCACGGCCGAGGCGGACGATCCGCGCACGGAGCCCGACGGGGGGACGGCTCGGGAGATCGTGGCGCGGTGCGCGCGGGTGCGACCGGAGATCGCCGGCGCGCGGGTCCTCGGTCACCGGGTGGGGCTGCGGCCGGCGCGGGAGGCCGGGGTCAGGATCGAGGCGGAGGCGTCGGCGGGCGGCGGAGTGCTCGTGCACAACTACGGGCACGGCGGCGCGGGCGTGACCGTGGCCTGGGGGTGCGCGCGGGCGGCGGCGGCGCTGGTGGGCTGAGCAGGGCGGCCGACCCGCCCTGCGCTCCCCCGGCCGGTGCTCGTCGCCGCGCGGGAACGCGGGAACACGGGAACACGGGAAGAGCCTCTGGCGCCACGGGGGTCGCCGCGAGCCCTGGCGACCGGCCCCGGCGCGCCACGCTGCGGCGCCCGCAGGCCGGACGGGCCGGGGCGGCCCGGACGGGCCGGCGGCCCAGCCCGTCGCCGCGGGTCCGGGTGGCCGAACGCCCCGGAGCCCGTGACCGTGGACGGTCGCGGGCTCCGGGGCGTTCGGGGGCCTCCCGGTCAGTCGTCCAGGCCCTTCCCCGCGGCGCTGGAGCCGGAGGAGGGTTTGGGCGTGCGGCGCTCGTCCGTCGTGATGGCCGCCGAGCCCGGTCCGATACGGATCTCGAAGTCGCCGTCGTACTTGGTGTGCCCCTCGATCACCGCGGACTCGACCGCTTCCACCCCGAACTCGCGGCGGACGATCTGCGGGTCCTTGCGCAGGTCGCGCATGAGGGCCACGCACATGCCGATCATCACGAGGGTGAAGGGGGCGGCGACCAGGATGGTGAGGTTCTGGAGCCCTTCCAGGGCGTTGTCCTTGCCGTCGCCGATGAGCAGCATGATCGCGGCCACGGCCCCGGTGACGACGCCCCAGAAGACGACCACCCACTTGCCCGGTTCCAGGACGCCCTTCTGGGAGAGGGTGCCCATGACGATCGAGGCGGCGTCCGCGCCGGAGACGAAGAAGATGCCGACCAGGACCATCACCAGGATGCTGGTCACGGTGGCGATCGGGAACTCCTGCAGAACGCCGAAGAGTTGGGCCTCGGGGGTGTCGGCGCCCGTGAGCTTGCCGGCCGCGTCCAGCTTCATGGCCGAGCCGCCGAAGACGGCGAACCAGACCAGGCTGACCGTGCTGGGCACCAGGATGACGCCGCCGACGAACTGGCGGATCGTGCGGCCGCGGCTGATCCGCGCGATGAACATCCCGACGAAGGGCGTCCAGGAGATCCACCAGGCCCAGTAGAAGACCGTCCAACTGCCGAGCCAGTCGGCCACGTCACCGCCGCCGGTCGCCTCCGTGCGGCCGGCGAGCTGCCCCAGGTCGGTGAGGTAGGCGCCGATGGAGGTGGGCAGCAGGTCGAGCATGAAGATCGTGGGTCCGGCGATGAAGACGAACACGATCAGGAGCAGCGCCAGCACCATGTTGGTGTTGGACAGCCACTGGATGCCCTTCTCGACCCCGGAGACGGCGGAGGCGACGAAGCCGACGGTCAGCACCGCGATGATCGCGACGAGGAGGCCGGTGCCGGTCTTCTCCAGCCAGTCCAGCTCCTGGAAGCCGCTGCCGATCTGGAGCGCGCCCAGGCCCAGCGAGGCCGCCGAGCCGAACAGGGTCGCGAAGATGGCCACGATGTCGATGAGGCGGCCGAAGGCGCCGTACGCGTGGCGCTTGCCGATCAGCGGCTCGAAGACCGCGCTGATCGTCTGCCGCCTGCGCCTGCGGTAGGCGCTGTACGCGATGGCGAGCCCGACGACCGCGTAGATCGCCCACGGGTGCAGCGTCCAGTGGAAGAGGGTGGTGGCCATCGCCGTCTGCATGGCCTCGGCCGAGTCGGCGGGGTCGGTGCCCGGCGGCGGGGTGCGGTAGTGGGCCAGGGGCTCGCTCACACCCCAGAACATCAGCCCGATCCCCATCCCGGCGCTGAACATCATCGCGACCCAGGAGACGGTCCGGAACTCGGGCTTCTCGTCCTCCTGGCCGAGGGAGATCCTCCCGTAGCGGCTGACGGCCAGCCACAGGGCGAAGACCACGAACCCGGAGGCCACCAGCATGAAGGCCCAGCCGCCGTTGTGGATGAGCCCGTTGAGCAGCTTGCCGGACGCGGTCTCCAGGGACTCCGTGGCGGTGGCGCCCCAGATGACGAAGGCGAGCGTGAGAGCCGCCGTGACACCGAACACCACCCGGTCCGTGGTGGGGGCCTTGGTGCTGACTGGTTCGGGAGGGAGGTCCGCCGTGACCGCCAACCCCTCCCGTCCATCCGTCGTCTGATCGTCCTGGGACACGCACGACTCCTTTCACTGCGTCTGATAGTCGCCCTCCGCAGGGCAGCCCCATCCCTGCCCCGGATCTCGCAGGATCAACAAAGAGTATCGGCTTGTCCCCTTGTGAGGGGGTATGCGGCCTGCGGATCGAGGAGCAGCGGAACCAACCGGCGAACGGATTGACGCAGCGGCACATATGCGCCACGGGCCCCCCCCTCGTGCGGCCGGACCGCGACGCCGTGCAGGGCCAGCTCGTCGGAGACGTCGGCGTACTGCGCCGCGTCGAGCCGGTAGCCGCACGGCGCGTCGGCGAGGATCTCGGACGCCTCGGCGGGGTCGTTGTCCGCGCCGCCCAGGTGGACCGGCCCACGGTCGGAGAGGCCGGTCAGCCGTGCGAGCGCGGTGGCCGCCCGCAACCGGGCGCCCCGTGCGCGGACGAAGTCGAACAGGCCGGTGAGCGCGGCCCGCTGGGAGTGGGCCCGGCGGCGGTGGTTGAGCGCCGGGTCGGCCTTCTCCGCGTCGCTCAGCGCGTCGGTCCGGGACTCGACGAGGAGTCCGGCGGCGTGCTTGAGCCCGGCGGCGTTGCGCAGGACACGCTCCTGGCCGTCGCCCGCGGTCTGCCGGAGGGGCGCCCCGGTGGCCGGGTCGGTCCAGATCCCGTAATGGCCGCCGCGGTGTCCGCCGGCCGCCGCGGCGGGCCGGACATGACGCTCCGACAGGTCCCGCGAGGCGGCGCGGACCCGGCCGTCGACGTTCGCGTTCCTCGGCCACAGGACGTAGAGGTCGCGGTCGTAGTACGGCGGGGTCGCCCGGTACTCGTGCAGGTCCTGGACGACGTCCGGCCGCTCGTCGCGCAGCACGGCGGCGATCGCCCGCGCCTCGGCGGTCCGCAGCGCGATGTGGTCCCGGTTGACGTCGGCGCCCGCGGCGTTGCCCCGCGTGTTCGCGGCACGCCCGTCGGGGTTGGCCGTGGGGAGCACCAGCAGGTGCGCACGGGCCAGGAAGGCGGCGGTGGCGGGGTCCTCGGCGTACGCCAGATCGCGGACGGTCGTCAGACACGCCTCGCGCCCGGCGGGTTCGTCGCCGTGCTGGCCGCAGACCAGCAGCACGCGGACGGCGGCGGGGTGCGGGCGGCCGACGCGGACGAGCCGGAGGGGGCGGCCCTGCCCGGTGGCGCCGATCCGCTCCACCGACACCCGCGCGCTGCCCCGGTCCACCGCGGCGAGGAAGGACCGCTCCTCCGCCTCACCGGTCCACCGCTCCCCGCCGCTCGTCTCGAACCCGGTGCGCGGCGGGCGCGGCGCGGCCTCCGCGGGCACCAGGGCGACCGGCAGGGCGAGGGCCGTGAGCGCCACCGCCGCGGCGGTCCGGCGCACCGCCCCCGCGCGGCGGCACGGAGGCGCCTCACGGGGCCGGGCGGGGCCGGCGGCCGGCACGGGACGCGGGCGCGGGCCGAGCAGGCGCAGGGCGCGGGCGACGGTCATCGGCGGCTGCCTCCCGGAGTACGGGGGCGGGCAACGCCGCCCGCGGCCCCTGGCGTGTGCGGACGGTACCCCGGCCGGCTCCCGGGGAACAGGGTGATCACTGCCCAGCGTGACGGCGGAATGGCGATCATGTGACGGAACCGCCGGAAACGGGCCCGCCCGCCCGGTTCCTGCATAGCCTCGTCGCAACCGGTCGGAAGATCATCCGTCCCGACGACGTGGAGATGGCGTGCACCGCAGATTGATCGTCCCCAGCGCCCTGGCGGCCACCCTCCTGCTGGCGATCCCGGCAGCGGCGGCACCGGGCGCCGTGGGCGAACCCGGTATCGGCGACCCCTACTACCCGGCCGCCGGCAACGGCGGCTACGACGTGTCCCATTACGACCTGCGGCTGAAGTACCAGCCCGCGACCGACCTGCTGGAGGGCACGGCGACGATCCTCGCCACCACCACGCGGGAACTGGCCCGATTCAACCTCGACTTCGGGCTCGCCGTCTCCGAGGTGCGGGTCAACGGCAGGAAGGCCCGCTTCGCCACGAGCGGCGACCACGAGTTGGAGATCACCCCGGCGACCCCCCTCGGGCGCGGCAAGGACGTGTCGGTGGTCGTCCGGTACGCCGGAAAGCCCTCCGAGCTGAAGATCGACGGCTGGACCGCCTGGGCCAGGACCCCGGACGGCGGCGTCGCCGCGCAGGAACCGGACTCGGCGGTGTGGTGGTACCCGAGCAACGACCACCCGCTGGACAAGGCCACGTACGACGTGTCGGTCTCCGTGCCCGACGGCACCCAGGCGATCAGCAACGGCGTGCTCCAGTCGCGGAGTTCGAAGCTCGGCTGGACCCGCTTCGTGTGGCGTTCCGACAAGCCGCAGGCCTCGTACCTGACGACGCTGGCCGTCGGGAAGTTCGACATCACGACCGACACGACCGCGAACGGCCTGCCGGTGGTGAACGCCTACAGCAAGGACCTCGGCCCCCACGCCGGTGCGGCCCGCGCGAGCGTCGAGCGGACCGCGGAGGTCGCGGAGTGGCTGACCGAGGTGTTCGGCCCGTACCCGTTCAACGCGCTGGGCGGGTACGTGCCCAACGTGACGAGCGGTTTCGCCCTGGAGACCCAGACCCGGCCCTTCTACAGCCCGCGGCAGTTCGCGAACGGCTCCAACGTCTCGGTCGTCGTCCACGAGCTGGCCCACCAGTGGTACGGCGACAGCGTGTCGGTCGAGGGCTGGAAGGACATCTGGATCAACGAGGGCTTCGCCCGGTACAGCCAGTGGCTCTGGTCGGAGAAGGAGGGCGAGGGCACCGCTCGGGAGCTGGCGGACTACACGTACGCCCAGCACCCGGCCGACGACCCGTTCTGGAAGGTGCGGCCGGGCGATCCGGGCCCGGACAAGCAGTTCGACATCGCCGTCTACGACCGGGGCGCCCTCGCGCTCCAGGTGCTGCGCGACGAGGTCGGCGACGAGACGTTCTTCGAGCTGCTGCGGGGCTGGCCGGCCGAGCACGCGTACGGCAACGCGAACGTCGGCGACTTCGTCCGGTACGCGGAGCGGGTCTCGGGCAAGCCGCTGGCCGCCCTCTTCGACGCCTGGCTGTACCGGCCGTCGCGGCCGGTCCTGCCGGCCGCGACCGGCGCGGACACCGCCGGGGCGGCCCGGACGGCGGCCGTGCGGCCCGCGCGGCCGGCGTCCTGGAAGAGGATCGCGGCGACGAACAGCGTCCACGACCACGCCGACCGCGGCCACCGGGCCCACGGCGACCACCGCTGAGGGCCGCGCCCGCGCCGGGTCGCGGCGCGGGCGGGACCAGCCGCCCCGGAGGGCCCCGGCCCTCCGGGGCGGCAAGCGGTCCCACGGAGCCGTCGCCGCGCCCCTCGCGGCGACGGCTCCGTGCGTCGGTCCCCGGCAGGCGGCGGAGGCGTCGGCGCGTGCGGCGCAGGGCCCGCCTTCTGGGTCCGAGGGCCGGAGCCGGTCCGCCGCGCTCACACCGTCACGCCCGCCCGCGGGCAGGCGGAAGGGAAGCCGCGCGGGGCCGGTTCACCGCTCCCCCGCGGCCCCCAGGATCGCGTGCAGACGCGCCAGGCACTCGCTGACGAAGGACGGATGGACGCCCCAGTAGTAGGCCACCCCGCTGACTCCGACGGCGATGGCCCACGCTCGGGCACGCGACCAGGTCGCGTCGTCCAGGCCCAGGGCGTCCCGGTACGCCTGCCGCGCCTCGGGCGGAAGGTCCCACACAGGGGCGTGCTCGGCGTCGGGAAGGCCGACCGAGAGGCCCCCGAAGTCGATGACGGCGTGCAGCCTGCCCCGCTGGACCAGGATGTTGCTGGGTTTGAGGTCGCCGTGGAGCCACACGTGGCGGGCGGGCGGCTCGGGCAGGGCGAGCGCGCTGCGCCACAGGCGCCGCAGACGCGGGACGTCGAGGTCGAGGCCGTGGATCGCTCGGCAGTCGTCGAGGCTTCCGCCGACCCACCGGTCGCACGCGTGCAGGCCGCCGCCCCGGTACGAGCTGAGCCCGTCCCGGCGGACCGCCCCCATGAGAGGGGTGGAGTGCAGGCTCCGCACGATCGCCGCCAGGTCGCCCCCGAAGGCGGCCCAGTCCGTGACCGACTCCGGGCCGGCCTCGGCGCCGTCGATCCAGCGGTACACCGACCAGGCGAGCGGGAACGCGGCGCTCGGCGCGCCCTCGTGCACCGGCTCCGGGACGCGGCGGGCAAGACGCGGCGCCAGCCGCGGCAGCCACGTCTGCTCCTTGCGCACGGCCTGCGCGTTGTCCGCGGTGCGCGGGAGCCGTACGAGCAGGTGGTCGCCGAGCCGGTACATCGTGTTGTCCGTGCCCGCGCCGGCCGGCGCGACCGGGAGGTCGGCCCACTCCGGTCGCTGCTCCCGCAGCAGTGACCGTACGACCGCCTCGCCCGCGGGGATCTCGTTCTCATGAAGTCTCACGGTGCGACCCTTCTCCCCGGGGCGCCGCCCCCGCCAGTGGTTTTCCCGAGGCGGCCGCCGTCCGGACGCGCATCCGCGGGGTGCCGCGCGGCGTCGCGGATCGTCGGGGCGGCTCCGGGGTGGACGGCGCGGCGGTGGTGGCGGACACTTTCACAGCAGTGGTGAGACACCAGCACTGTTCGATATGAGGAGCAGAGATGGCGACGGGGACCGACGAGCCGACGCTCACGGTGGACGAGCTGGCGGCGCGCGCCGGCGTCACCGTGCGCACCGTGCGGTTCTACAGCACCCGAGGGCTGCTGCCGCCCCCCGTCATCGGGCCCCGCCGGGTGGGTCACTACGGGCCGGACCACCTCTCCCGGCTCGCGCTGATCGAGGAGCTCCAGCACCAGGGCATGACGCTGGCCGCCATCGAACGCTACCTGGAGCAGCTACCGCCCGACCTGAGCGCCCACGATCTGGCGATCCACCGGGCGCTGGTGGCGTCCTGGGCGCCGGACAGGACCGAGGAGGCCACGCGGGCCGAGCTGGAGCGGCGGGCCGGGCGGGCGCTGTCGGAGCCGGACGTGGAGCGGCTGGCGGCGATGGGCGTGCTGACGCCCCCTCGGGAGGAGGGCGGCGACTACCGGGTGGACCTGGGGCTGCTGCGGCTCGGGGTGGAGCTGCTGGACGTGCCGATCGCGCACGAGACGATCCTGGCGGCGCGGACCGTCCTGCTGGAGCACACGCGGGCGGCCGCGCAGGAGCTGACCCGGCTGTTCCGGGACGAGGTGTGGAACCCGTACCGGGAGCGCGAGGGCGACCCGGAGCACGTGGCGGCGATGAAGTCGCTCTCGGCCGACATGCAGCCGATCGTGGTGCAGGCCCTCCTGACGGCGTTCCAGCGGTCGCTGAAGGAGGAGCTGCGGGCCGCGTTCACCGACGGGCGGGGCTGAACGCGGCCCGTGCGGACGCGTCGCGGGCGGCGGACGGGCGCGGCCCGCCGCCGCCCGTCCGCTCAGTCGTGGAAGGTCTCGCCCTTCTCCGCCTTCTCCACCAGCAGCGCGGGCGGCAGGAACCGGTCGCCGTAGCGCGCGGCGAGTTCCCGCGCGCGGGCCGTGAAGCCGGGCAGGCCGCCCTCGTAGCCGTTGATGTACTGGAGCACGCCGCCGGTCCACGGCGGGAAGCCGATGCCCATGATGGAGCCGATGTTGGCGTCGGCGACGGAGGTGAGGACGTTCTCCTCCAGGCAGCGGACGCTGTCCAGGGCCTCGGAGAAGAGCATCCGCTCCTTCATGTCCTCGAACGGCACGTCGGCGTCGGGCCGGGTGAAGTGCTCGCGCAGTCCGGGCCAGAGACCGGTGCGCGTGCCGTCCTCGTCGTAGTCGTAGAAGCCCGCGCCGCCGCTGCGCCCCGGACGCCCGTACACGTCGACCATGCGGTCGACGACCTCGTCGGCGGGGTGCGCGGGCCAGACGCCGCCGGCCTCCTCCACCGCGCGCTTCGTCTCGTCGCGGATCCTGCGCGGCAGGGTCAGCGTCAGCTCGTCCATCAGGGAGAGCACCTTGGCCGGGTAGCCGGACTGGGCGGCGGCCTGCTCGACCGACGCGGGTTCGACGCCCTCGCCGACCATGGCGACGCCCTCGTTGATGAACCGGCCGATGACGCGGGAGGTGAAGAAGCCGCGCGAGTCGTTGACGACGATCGGCGTCTTCTTGATGCGGCGCACCAGGTCGAAGGCGCGGGCCAGCGCCTCGTCGCCGGTCCGCTCGCCCTTGATGATCTCGACGAGGGGCATCTTGTCGACGGGCGAGAAGAAGTGCAGCCCGATGAAGTCGGCGGGCCGCGACACGCCTTCGGCCAGCACGGTGATCGGCAGCGTGGAGGTGTTGGAGCAGAGCAGCGCGTCGGGCTCGACGACGTCCTGGATCTCCTGGAAGACCTTGTGCTTGAGCGCGGTGTCCTCGAAGACGGCCTCGATCACCGCGTCGCAGCCCGCGAGGTCGGCCGGGTCGCCGGTCGGGGTGATCCGGGCCAGCAGCGCGTCCCGGTCGGCCTCGGTCGTCCGGCCTCGGGAGAGCGCCTTGGCGAGCAGCTTCTCGCTGTACGCCTTGCCCTTGGCGGCCGCTTCGGCGGAGACGTCCTTCAGGACGACGTCGATGCCGGCGCGGGCGCAGGAGTAGGCGATGCCCGCGCCCATCATCCCGGCGCCGAGGACGGCGACCTTGCGGACGGGGCGCTCGGGGACGCCCGCGGGGCGGTTGGCCCCCGCGTTGACGGCCTGGAGGTCGAAGAAGAACGCCTGGATCATGTTCTTGGCGACCTGGCCGGTGACCAGGTCGGTGAAGTACCGGCTCTCGATGGTCAGGGCGGTCTCGAAGTCGACCTGCGCCCCCTCGACGGCCGCCGCGAGGATGTTGCGGGGCGCGGGCATGGGCGCGCCCGCGAGCTGCTTCTTGAGGTTGGCCGGGAAGGCGGGCAGGTTGGCGGCGAAGCGCGGGTGGGACGGGGTGCCGCCGGGGATCTTGTAGCCCTTGGCGTCCCAGGGCTGCTGGGACTCGGGGTGGGCGTCGATGAAGGCGCGGGCCTTGTCGAGCATCTCCTCGCGGGTGGCGGCGACCTCGTGGACGAGGCCGTTCTCCAGGGCGCGCCGGGGGGTGTACTGGGTGCCCTGGAGGAGGACCTTGAGCAGGGCGTCGGCGATGCCCATCAGGCGTACGGTCCGGGTGAGGCCGCCGCCGGCCGGGAGGAGTCCGAGGGTGACCTCGGGCAGGCCGATGCGGGAGCCGGGGGCGTCCAGCGCGACGCGGTGGTGGGCGGTGAGCGCGATCTCGTAACCGCCGCCCAGGGCCGCTCCGTTGATGGCGGCGACGACGGGTTTGCCGAGGGTCTCGATGCGGCGCAGGGACTTCTTGATCGCCAGGCTGGTCTCGAAGGCGGCCCGCGCGTCCTGCGGGCCGATCCTGATCAGGTCCTTGAGGTCGCCGCCCGCGAAGAAGGTCTTCTTGGCGGAGGTGTAGACGATGCCGCGGATGGAGTCCTTCTCGGCCTCGGCGCGCTCGGCGACGGCCGCGATGGAGTCCTGGAAGGCCCGGTTCATCGTGTTGGCGGACTGGTCGGGGTCGTCCAGGACGAGGGTGACGACGCCGGTGGCGTCCTGTTCCCAGCGGATGGTCGTGCTCTGGCTCATAGGGGTGTCTTCTCCGTAAGCAGGGGTCGGCCGGGGCGGTCAGAGGCGTTCGACGACGGTGGCGACGCCCATGCCGCCGCCGACGCAGAGGGTGACGAGGCCGAACCGCTGGTCGCGCCGCTCCAGTTCGTCGATGACCGTGCCGAGGATCATCGCGCCGGTCGCGCCGAGGGGGTGGCCCAGGGCGATGGCGCCGCCGTTGACGTTGACCTTGTCCAGGGAGAGGCCCATGTCCTTGACGAAGCGCAGGACGACTCCGGCGAAGGCCTCGTTGATCTCGACGAGGTCGATGTCGTCGATGGTCAGCCCGGCCTTGGCGAGGGCCTTGCGGGTGGCGGGGGCGGGTCCGGTGAGCATGATGGTGGGCTCGGAGCCGGAGACGGCGGCGGAGACGACGCGGGCGCGCGGGGTCAGGCCGTAGCGCTCGCCGACCTCGCGCGAGCCGATGGCGACCAGGGCGGCGCCGTCGACGATGCCGGAGGAGTTGCCCGCGTGGTGGACGTGGTCGATCCTCTCGACCCAGTGGTACTTCTGGAGCGCCACCGCGTCGAAGCCGCCCATCTCGCCGATGCCCGCGAACGAGGGCTTGAGCCCGGCGAGGGAGTCGGCGGTGGTGCCGGGGCGCATGTGCTCGTCGTGGTCGAGGACGGTCAGGCCGTTGCGGTCCCGGACCGGGACGACGGAGCGGGCGAAGCGGCCGTCCTTCCACGCCTCGGCGGCGCGCTCCTGGGAGAGCGCGGCGTACTCGTCGACGTCGCGGCGGCTGAAGCCCTCGATGGTGGCGATGAGGTCGGCGCCGATGCCCTGGGGGGCGAAGCCGGTCTGGAAGCTGGTCATCGGGTCCATCGCCCAGGCGCCGCCGTCCGAGCCCATCGGCACCCGTGACATGGACTCGACGCCGCCGGCGAGGATGAGGTCCTCCCAGCCGGAGCGGACCTTGGCGGCGGCCAGGTTGACCGCTTCCAGGCCCGAGGCGCAGAAGCGGTTCTCCTGGACGCCGGCGACGGAGTCTGGGAGTCCGGCGGCGATCGCGGCGATCCGGGCGATGTCGGAGCCCTGGTCGCCGATCGGGCTGACCACGCCGAGGACGATGTCGTCGATGGCGGCCGGGTCGAGGTCCGGGAGGCGGCGCCGCATCTCGTGGATGAGGCCGACGACCAGGTCGATCGGCTTGGTGCCGTGCAGGGCCCCGTTGGCCTTGCCGCGCCCGCGCGGGGTGCGGATCGCGTCGTAGACGAATGCTTCGGTACTCAAGTCGGCTGCCTTTCGGGCGTGTTCGGGTCAGGGAGGAGGGGGTCCGGGAGAGGAAGGGGGGTCAGGCGAGCAGCGAGCGGCCGATGATCTCCTTCATGATCTCGGTCGTGCCGCCGTAGATGGTCTGGATGCGGCCGTCGGTGAACGCCCTGGCGACCGGGTACTCGCTCATGTAGCCGTACCCCCCGTGGAGTTGGAGGCACCGGTCGGCGACGCGCTTGTGCAGTTCGGTGGCCCACCACTTGGCCATGGAGGCGTGCACGGCGTCCAGGACGCCGTCGGAGTGGTCGACGACGCACCGGTCCAGGAAGGCGCGGGTGACGGCGCACTCGGTGGCCATCTCCGCTATCTCGAAGCGGATGTGCTGGAGCTTGGAGAGGGGGCGCCCGAAGGCCTCGCGCTCCTTGACGTACCGGGTGGTGATCTCCAGCAGGTGTTCGGCTCCGGCGATGGCGGCGACGGCGATGCCCATGCGCTCCTGGGCCAGGTTGGTCATCAGGTGGACGAAGGCGCCGTCGCGTTCGCCGAGGAGGTGGTCCTTGGGGACGCGCACGTCGTGGAAGAACAGCTCGGCGGTGTCCTGGGACTTCTGGCCGATCTTGTCGAGGTTGCGGCCCCGCTCGAACCCCTCGGCGCCGCGCTCGACGACGATCAGGGAGAGTCCCTTGGCCCCGCCCTCGGGGGTGGTCTTCGCCACCACGATCACCAGGTCGGCGAGGATGCCGTTGGAGATGAAGGTCTTGGAGCCGTTGAGCAGCCAGTGGTCGCCCTTGTCCTCGGCGGTGGTGCGGATGCCCTGGAGGTCGGAGCCGGCGCCCGGTTCGGTCATGGCGATCGCGGTGATCGTCTCGCCGCTGCAGAACCCCGGCAGCCAGCGGCGCTTCTGCTCCTCGGTGGCCAGGCCGGTCAGATAGGGGCCGATGATGTCGTTGTGGAGGCCGACCGCGAGCCCGGCGACCCCCGCTCGGGTGAACTCCTCGGCGAGGACCGCGCTGTAGCGGAAATCGGTGCTGCCGCCGCCTCCGTACTCCTCCGGGACGGCGAGGCCGAGCAGCCCCGCCCGCCCGGCGGCGAGCCAGGCGTCGCGGGAGACGATGCCGTCCCGCTCCCACTGGTCGTAGTGGGGCAGGACCTCCTTGGCCAGGAAGGCCCGGACGGTCTCGCGGAACGCGTCGTGCTCCTCGGTGAAGATCTGCCGCTGCACAAGGTCTCCTCAGGGGTGTCGGTCGGTCGGGGCGGGGGCGGGGTGCTGGGCGGGGTGCGGCCCCTCGGCCGCCAGGCCGGGCACCTCCCAGTCGGCGGCGACGGCCGCGGTGTCGGCGCCGGGCAGCGCGGGTCCGCTCCGAACGGAGACGGGGGTGGCGGAGAAGCGCGGCGCCGGTGCGGGCTGGGTGAGGCCGCCGTGCTCGACGAACGTGGCGCGGGCGGCGAGGTGCGGGTGGTGCGGGGCCTCGCGGAGCGTCAGGACGGGCGCCACGCAGGCGTCGGACCCGTCGAACACCTCGGCCCACTCCTCGCGCGTCCGGGTGCGGAAGCGGTCGGCGACGGCGGTGCGCAGCTCGTCCCAGCGGGCGAGGTCACCGCGGTCGGGGGCGGTCTCCGCGATGCCCAGGAGCTGGACGAACTCCGTGTAGAACCGCTGCTCCAGGGGGCCCACGGCCATGTACCGCCCGTCGGAGGTCGCGTAGGAGCCGTAGAACGGGCATCCGCCGTCCAGGAGGTTCGCGCCGCGCCGGTCCTGCCAGCTCCCGGCCGCCAGCATCCCGTGGATCATCGTGGAGAGGTGGGCGGCGCCGTCGACGATGGCCGCGTCCACCACCTGGCCCGCGCCGCCGGGCGTACGGGCGTGGTGGAGGGCGGCGAGGACGCCGACGACGAGGTAGAGCGAACCGCCCGCGTAGTCGCCGAGCAGGTTGGCGGGGACGGCGGGCGGTTCGTCGGGGCCGCCGATCATGGACAGGGCGCCGGTGAGGGCGATGTAGGCGATGTCGTGCCCGGCGCGGTCGGCGAGCGGCCCCTGCTGGCCCCAGCCCGTCATCCGGCCGTAGACCAGGCGCGGGTTGCGGGCGAGGCAGGCGTCGGGGCCGACGCCGAGCCGCTCCGCCACGCCGGGGCGGTAGCCCTCGATCAGGACGTCCGCGCGTTCGGCGAGGTCCAGCACGCGGGCCGGGCCGTCGTCGCTCTTGAGGTCGATGAGGACGGAGCGCTTGTTGCGGTTGGTGAGGTCGTACGCGGGGTCGACGCCCAGCGCCGGGCCGCCCGGCCGGTCGACGCGTACGACGTCGGCCCCGAGGTCCGCCAGCAGCATCGCGGCGAACGGTCCGGGGCCGATCCCCGCCAGTTCGACCACGCGCACACCGGTCAGCGGGCCGTGCGCGGTGCTTGCCATCCGTGACCCCCAAGGGTGTGACACAACCGATGTAACATCAGTGATGCTAAGAAGGCGCCCGGTTCCGCACAACCCCTCGGGCCGAGCGGGCGCCCGGACGCCGGTCGCGGTCCTCGCGCCGATCCTCCCGCCCGGCCGGTGGCCGCCGCGGGACCTCCGCTACCCTCTGGCTGCCATGTCGGCGGCCGGTCCCCAGCGGAGGTACTCGTGAACAGGCAGAACGACGCGACACGCCCCTGGGACGTCGTCCTGTTCGGGGCGACCGGCTTCGTGGGGGCGCTCACCGCCGCATACCTCGCCTCCCACGCCCCCGACCGCCTCCGCTGGGCGCTGGCGGGGCGCAGCCGGAGCAAGCTGGAGCGGCTGCGCGACCGGCTCACCGCGATCGAGCCGCGCTGCGCCGGCCTTCGGCTGCTGGAGACCGACGCGGACGACGCGCGGGCCCTGGCCGAACTGGCCGCCTCCACACGGGTGCTGGCCTCGACGGTCGGCCCGTACGTCCGCCACGGCGGCAAGCTGGTCGCCGCCTGCGCCGAGGCCGGGACGGACTACGCCGACCTCACCGGCGAGGCGGAGTTCATCGACCGGACGTACGTGGACCACGACGCGCGGGCCCGCGAGACCGGGGCGCGCCTGGTGCACGCCTGCGGGTTCGACTCCGTGCCGCACGATCTGGGGGTGTACTTCACCGTGCGGCGCCTGCCCGAGGGCGTGCCGCTCACCGTCGACGGCTTCGTCCGCACGAACGCCGTGTTCTCCGGCGGGACGTTCGCCTCCGCGCTGACCGCGATGGGCCGGGGCCCGCAGATGCTGGCCGCCGCCCGCGAACGCCGGCTGCACGAGCCGCGCCTGGTCGGCCGCCGCGTGCGGACCCCCGCCGGGGCGCCGCACTTCAGCGGGGCCACCGGGACCTGGGCGCTGCCGCTGCCGACCGTGGACCCCGCGATCGTGGGCCGCTCCGCGCGCTCCCTGGAGCGGTACGGCCCCGACTTCCGCTACCGGCACTTCGCCTCGGTCAAAACCCTGCCGATGGCCCTCGGAGGCCCCGCCGCCGTCGGCGCCCTGGTCGCCGCCGCGCAGGTGGAGGGCGTACGGGAGTGGCTCGCGGGACGTTACGCGTCGGGGCGGGGGCCGGACGAGCGGCGGCGCGAGCGGAGCTGGTTCACCGTCCGCTTCGTCGGCGAGGGCGGTGGCCGGCGGGTCCTCACGGAGGTGTCCGGCGGCGATCCGGGCTACGGCGAGACCGCGAAGATGCTCGCGGAGTCCGCGCTGTGCCTGGCCCTGGACACCCTGCCGGAGACCTCCGGGCAGGTCACCACGGCGGTGGCGATGGGCGACGCGCTGCTGGAGCGGCTGACGGCGGCGGGGCTGCGCTTCCGGGTCGCGGCGGAGCGGGCCGGCGGGCGGTGAGCCGGGGCGGGCGGGGCCTAGAACGCCCAACTCACCAGCGTGTAGAGCATCGCGCCGAGCCAGACCAGGCCGGCGCTCCCGCCCAGGAGCAGGCCCAGCGCCGTGCGGCGCTGGGCGGGGCCGAGGGATGCGGTGCGTACGGCTGTGCGAGAGGTGGTCATGTGTCTCAGCCTCTCCAGCGGTCGGGGCGCGCGCATCCGTACACGTACTCAGATCGGCCCCTCCGGCTCAGGCGGTCGCCTCCCGCAGGGTCTGGCGGCACAGGGCGTCCGCCCGGCGGGTGCTCTCCGGCTGGCGGTAGCGGCCGGAGAGGCGGAGCGTGTGCGCGCAGGCGTTGTCGAGGCTGACGCGGTGGCCCACCGAGACGAAGACCGGGTTGGTGTTCTCCTGGGTGCGCAGCGCCCGGCCCACCACCTCGTCGCCGTCCAGCAGGGGGGAGGAGTCGCCGCGGCGGGGGCCGGGGGCCTCGTAGGTGAAGGTGAACGGGTTCTTGCCGACGCCGATCACCGGGAGCCCGGTGAGCACGCCGAGGTGGCTGGCGAGCCCGAAGCGGCGCGGGTGGGCCAGGCCGTATCCGTCGCAGACGACGAGTCCGGGGTCGGCGGTCAGCGCGTCCAGGGCCTCCAGGACCGCGGGGATCTCCCGGAAGGCGAGCAGTCCGGGGACGTAGGGGAAGGCGATCTTGCCGACGGCGGTGGCCTCGTCGACCGTCTCCAGCGTCGCGGCGTCCAGCACGACGGCCGCCGCGACGACGACGTCCCTCTCCTCGTCGTACGCCACGTCCACCCCGGTGACCAGCCCCGTTCCGGGCTCCGGTCCCGGCTCGTCCAGGATCACCCGGCCGCGCAGCCGGTCCTGGAGCGCCCGGCCCTCGGCTTCGTCGGCGGGGGTCTCGTGGGCGGGGATGGGGGAGGTCGTCATGTCCGGAAGCTTATGCGGTGGCGCGCGGCCGCCCGTCGCGCGGCGCTTCGGCCCGGCCGGAGGAAAGAAAAGGAGCGTGTCCGGCGTGCGGGGTGCGCCGCCCGGAAACCGGGCAGGAGAGCAGGGCGCCCGGCCTCGGGCGTACGCTTCCGGTCCGGCGGAGGGCGGTGACGCAGCTCACCGCGTACGCCGGTGCACGGATCGCGGCATTCCGTCGTCTACCCCAGTGCCGGGCACCCTCGCCCGGCCGCGAGAGGGAGCAGGTCTTGGCCGGCGTCATCGAGCAGTCCGTGCAGGCCCGGATGGTCGCCTCCGCGCCCCGGATGGAGACCCTGCCCGCCACCCTGCTGTACGACCGCCGGCGCCCCTTCGCCGTACGCATGGTGTTCCCGGCCCCGGCGACCCTGGAAGGGGCCGAGGCGCACTGGGACTTCTCCCGCGAGCTGCTGGCGGCCGGGGTCGACTCCCCCGCCGGACAGGGCGACGTGCGGGTACGGCCGTTCGGGTACGAGCGCACGGTGCTGGAGTTCCACGCCCCCGAGGGCATCGCGATGGTCCATGTGCACACCCACGAGCTGCGGCGCTTCCTCCGGCGGGCGGAGGAGCTGGTGCCGGTGGGCGACGAGCACCGGCACCTCGACCTGGACCGGGGTCTGTCCGATCTGCTGGGCGGCTCCGACTGACCCGACGCCGCGCCCGACCGACCCTGGCGGGGCGGGAGTTCGGGCGCCCCCCGACGGCCGCCCGAAGGCCCGGAGCGCGCCGCCGGCCGATCGGCCCCGTTCCCGGTCGACACGGGGGCGCCGCCCCCGGCATCGATCCGCCGCGCCTCCCCCCGCCGGGGTTTGGCGCACCCGACGGCCGAGCACCCGAAGGGCTCGGGCTTGGCTTTGCCCTTACGGTCGCCTTAACCTACGGTCACGTAACCTACGAGGCCGTAGGTAATTCTCCCGTCCCCAGGAGCTCCCCGTGACGATCACCTCTCCCCACCTCGGCAGTGCGAAGGCGTGGACCGACGCCCAACTGCTGTACGCGCTGGAAGAGGTGGTGGAGAAGGAACTCAACCGCCACCTCAAGGTCGCCAAGGACTGGATGCCGCACGAGTACGTCCCGTTCTCCGACGGGCGCAACTTCCCCGGCATCTTCGAGGACGGCGACGCCTGGTCGCCCGACCAGTCCAAGGTCACCGACATCGGCAAGATCGCCCTCGTGGTCAACCTGCTGACCGAGGACAACCTCCCCAGCTACCACCACGAGATCGCCTCGCTCTTCGGCCGTGACGGCGCGTGGGGCACCTGGGTGCACCGCTGGACGGCCGAGGAGGGCCGGCACGGCATCGTGATGCGCGACTACCTCCTCACCTCGCGCGCGGTGGACCCGGACAAGCTGGAGCAGTTCCGCATGGTGCACATGGCGGAGGGCTTCGAGTCGGACAACCGGCACTCGATGCTGCACTCCGTCGCCTACGTCGCCTTCCAGGAGCTCGCCACCCGCGTCTCGCACCGCAACACCGGCCACCAGTCCGGCGACCCGGTGTGCGACCGGATGCTGGCCCGGATCGCCACGGACGAGAACCTGCACATGGTCTTCTACCGCAACCTCCTGGGCGCGTCCTTCGAGCTGGCCCCGGACCTGACGATGCAGGCCGTGCGCGACGTCGTCGTCAACTTCCGGATGCCCGGCCACGGGATGCCCGGATTCGAGCGGGCCGCCGCGCAGATGGCGATCGGCGAGATCTACAACATGCGCATCCACCACGACGACGTGATCCAGCCCGTGCTGCGCTACCTGAAGGTCATGGAGATCGACGGGCTCGGCCCGGAGGGCGCGAAGGCGCAGGAGGAGCTGGGCCTGTACATGAGCGGGCTGGACAGCGAGGCGTCGAAGTTCGACGAGAAGCTGGCCGCCCGCAAGGCCCGCATGGTGGCCCGCGGCCGCGCCTGACCCTACGCCCGGCCCCCCGCCCCGCCCCGCGCTCCCGTCCCCCTCCCCCGCCGCACTCCCCCGCCCCGGCCGTCAGCTCGCGCTCGGCCCGCACCGGGCGGCGGCGTGGACCGGAGCGCGCCCGGCGGGGCGGCGGCGCGGGAAGCGCCACCGCGCCGAAGGCCCGTCGCCTCCGGCGCGGGCCGTCCGGCCGGGTCCGGGGCCGTTCAGCCCCGCTCGCGCTCTCCTCTGCGCATCCGCTCGCGCTCCTTCTCGGAGAGCCCGCCCCAGACGCCGAACCGCTCGTCGTTGGCGAGCGCGTACTCCAGGCAGGCCAGCCGCCCCTCGCAGGCGTTGCACAGTTGCTTGGCCTCGCGGGTCGAGCTCCCCGGAGCCGGGAAGAAGAACTCCGGTCCGGCCTGCGCGCACAGCGCGGTCTCCTGCCAGGCGACCGCGTCGTCGGTCATGGTGTTGATCAGCATGGGCCCCAGCGTGCCCGGCCTCGATAAACGACCGATCAACGGCTCGTCAACCCCCCGCTCCCGCCGGGGCGGTGGCGGCGGCTACCGCGGCGGCTGAGGGGTCATCACCGCGAAGACCGCGCCGTACGGATCGGCGATGTTGGCCATCGCGCCGACGCCGGGGACCTCCACCGCGGGCGACGTCTCCGTGCCGCCGAGCCGCTTCGCCTCGGCCACCGTCGCGGCCACGTCCGCGACGCCGAAATACGGCAGCCAGTGCGGCCCGCGGGCGGCTTCGGAGGGGAGGTCGCCCATCCGGACCAGGCCGCCGAACGACGCCTCCGGACCCGCGCCCGCCGGGTGGACGGTGGTGTAGGCGTAGTCGGCGCCCTCCACCTCCAACTCGTCCGTCCGCCAGCCGAAGACCTCACCGAAGAAGGCGGCCGCCGCCGGGACGTCGGGGGTGTACAGCTCGGCCCAGAGGAAGGAGCCGGGCTCCTGGGCGACGCCGAAGCCGGAGTGCTTTCCGGGCTGCCACACGCCGAAGTACGCCCCGGCCGGGTCAGTGAAGCCGCCCATGCCGCCGAAGTCCAGGACGTCCATCGGCTCGAACGCGACGCTGCCGCCCGCCCGCCCGACCGCCTCGGCGGTGGCGGCGACGTCCGGCGTGCGGAAGAAGACCGACCAGGCGCTCGGCGACTGGTCCTCGGGCACCGTCATCACCCCGCCGGCGGACCGGCCGTCCAGGGTGAACATCCCGTATCCCCCCACTTCCGGGCCGCCGGGGGTCAGGTCCCACCCGAACAGGCCGCGGTAGAACGCGGCGGCCCCGTCCAGGTCAGGCGTGCCGAGATCCACCCAGTTGGGCGCTCCGTCCAGAAGAACGGGACTGGTCATGGCGTGGTCCTCCGTCGTCGTCGGCGGTCGTGCCGGGCCTGTGGCACCGGGGTGTCCCTCCTGCCCGACGAGTCTCCCACCGGCCGCTGACAGCCGCAGGGCGCACGGGGCCGTCCGTGCCCCGCGCGCCCGGCCCGCGCGCGCCGCCCCGGTCAGTGCCGGTGCCCCGCCGCCCCCTCCCCTGCGCCGCCCTCCTCCGCGCCGCCCGCCGCGCGGTGGGGGTCGTGGCCGGGGATCGTGCCGTCCGGCTTCCTGATGAGCAGCAGGCCCGCCATCCCCAGGTCGGAGTGGCTCTGCACATGGCAGTGGTACATCCACGCGCCCGCGCCCACGTGTTCGCCCGCGAGGAACTGGAAGCCGAAGGAGTCGGCCGGCCCGCAGATCTTGTTGTCGATCACCCGGCTGGGGTCGCCGGGGCCCGTCAGCAGGCCGGTCCGGTTGTCCGCCCAGCGGTGACCGTGGAGGTGGAAGGTGTGGTAGTACTCACCATGGGTGATCACCACGATCTCGAGCCGATCGCCCACCGAGGCCTCGAAGTCGGGGCTGTCGTGGGCCGCCCTGTTGTTGATCGTCATGTCGTTGAAGACGATCGTGAACGTCCTGTCGGGCAGGAGGTCGCCCCGGCGGCGCACGACGACCGGCCCGTAGAGCCCCCTGCGGATGCCGCCGGTGCCGTGGTCCGTGCCCACGACGTGGTCGTGGTAGTGCCAGTAGCCCGCGCTCCCCGGCTCCCAGGTGCCGTCCTCGCGGCGGCCCGGCGCGTGGGTGCGCCAGGTGTACGTCCGGGTGGCGCCGGGCCCGACGTGGCTCCGGTTCAACCGGGTGCCGTCGCTGGCGACGTCGTAGTCGACGCCGTGGACGTGGAGGCTGGCGTCGGCGTCGGTGAGGTTCTCGAACTCGATGTGCAGGGTGTCGCCCTCGTTCAGCTCGATGAGCGGGCCGGGGATCGACGCCTTGCCCTTCTCGAAGCCGTAGCCGAGCTGACCGTCCGGCAGTTCCTCGGCGTACATCCTCAGTCGGCGCACCACGCCTCCGGCGGGGGCGGTGCGGGGCGGGTTCTCGACGGAGCCGGCCTCTCCCGCCCCGAGCGACAACGATGTCACCCCGGTCGTCGCCGCGGCCGCGCCGCCGACCAGCATCCGGCGGCCGAACGTCCTTCGATCCATGTCGAACTCCCCACTGCGCTAAGGAAAGCGGCGGAACCAGGAGATGGAGGGGGATCGCCCGATCCCCGGAACGGGCCACACCGTAACCGCGGCACGCGAGTTTATCCACAGCAAGGACAAAGTTCGTGCTATTGCTGCCATAGCTCTTGGCGGGCCGCGAAAAGGGGTCTAGCTTCATGCGCTGTCCCGGTGAACGCGGGGCAGTCACGGAGAGCGGGAGACCGACAGTCACCGAGAGGTGCAGTGACCACAGAGGGTGGGTGACCACATGCAGCGCGCACCACATCACCGGTCCGGACCACGACGCGGCCTCGCGGCGGCCGTGGCGGCCGGCGCACTGAGCGCGTCCCTGCTGGCGGGCGGCCCCGCCGGCGCGGACCCGTCGCCCGATCGCCGCCTGGTCGAGAAGATGGCGACAACGTTGTCCCTGCCGTCCCCGCCGGGGGCCGCGGCCAGGGTCAAGGTGCTGGTCTTCCACGCCTCGGCGGGCGACGAGGCCCCGTACGCGGACGCCGGGATCGCGGCGATCGAGCGGATCGGGCTGACCGGTCCGGAGGCGGGGCGGTTCACCACGGTGGCCACCGCGGACGCCGGGGTCTTCACCGACGGCAAGCGGCTCGGCTCGTTCCACGCGGTGGTCTTCCTCACCGGCGGCGGTGACGTCCTCACCCCGGAGCAGGAGGCGGGCCTGGAGGCGTACATGGAGGCGGGCGGCGGCTTCCTCGGCATCCACGACGCGGCGCGCACCGAGCCGTACTCGGACTGGTTCACCGGCCTGGTCGGGGCCCGACCGGCGGCGGGCGGCCCGGCCTCCGTGCAGCGCGCGACCGTCGAGGTCGGGGACCGGGTCCACCCGGCCACCAGGAACCTGCCGCTGGAGTGGAAGCGCCCCGACCGGTGGCTGAACTGGTCGAAGAACCCCTCCGGCGACGTGCACACCGTGGCGCGCGTACGGGAGGCGACGTACCGGCCGGGCGCGGGCGCCAACGGCTGGGACCACCCGGTCTCCTGGTGCCGGGACTACGACGGGGGCCGGTCCTTCTACACGGCGATGGGCGGTACGGCGGACAGCTTCGCGGAGACCGACTTCCGCGACCACCTGCGGGGCGCGCTCGCCTGGACGAACCGCACCTCGCGGGCCGACTGCACGGCGACCATCACGGCCAACTACACCGCCGAGCGCGTCACCCGGCCCAACCGGCCGGGTCAGAACGACCAGATCGGCGAGCCGCACGGGCTGGCGACCGCGCCGGACGGCCGGGTCTTCTACATCGGGCGCGGCGGGGCCGACAGCTCCGTCCCGGTGGTCACCGACTGGGACGACCCGGACGTCGGCAAGGGCAGGGGCGAGATCCACGTCTACGACCCGAAGACCGGGAAGGCCACGCTCGCCGGAGCGCTGGACGTCTTCGGCAACAAGGGCGGCGGCGACGAACTGGTCAAGGTCGAGGAGGGGTTGCTCGGCATCGAACTGGACCCCGGCTTCGCCACCAACGGGTGGGTGTACCTGCACTACACCCCGCACGCGAAGATCGACCGCGACAAGCGCATGGCGACCCGTCAGGTCTCCCGCTTCACCTACGACTCCACGACCGGCGAGCTGGACCCGGCGTCCGAGAAGGTGCTGCTCGGCTGGCCGGTGCAGATCCACAGCTGCTGCCACGCGGGCGGCGGCATGGCGTGGGACTCGAAGGGCAACCTCTACATCGCGACCGGTGACAACAACTCCTCCGGCTTCAGCGACGGTTACTCCGGCAACAACCCGCAACCCGCCTACAAGGGCGTCTCCTTCGCGGACGCCCGCCGCACCGCCGGCAACACCAACAACCTCAACGGCAAGATCCTGCGCGTCCACCCCGAGGACGACGGCGCCTACACGCTGCCGGCGGGCAACCTCTTCACGGGGAGGGAGCCCGACGAGGGCGGCGGGAAGACGCGGGGCGAGATCTACGTGATGGGCGTGCGCAACCCGGCCCGGATCTCGATCGACCCCGCGACCGACACGCTGTACGCCGGCTGGGTCGGCCCGGACGCGGGCGCCCCCAGCACGACGTGGGGGCCGGCCAAGTACGACACCTTCGCCGCGATCACGAAGGCGGGCAACCACGGCTGGCCGTACTGCATGGGCAACAACCAGCCCTACCGGGACCGCAACCTCCCGGACCCGGCCAAGCCGCTGGGCTGGTACGACTGCGACGCCCCGCGGAACGAGTCGCCGAACAACGACGGTCTGGTCAAGCTGCCGCCGGTGACGCCGAACACCATCTGGTACTCGCCCCAGGGCGGCGGGATCGACTACCCGCGCGACGCCGACGGGGTGCCGAGCTACCGGACCGAGGAGCAGAAGGAGCTGCTGCCCTGGCTCAAGGGCGGCGGACAGGCCACGATGAACGGCCCGGTCTACCGCTACGACGCGGCGCGCGCCTCCGCCGCCGCGTGGCCGGCGTACTGGGACGGCAAGTGGTTCGTGGGCGACTTCTACGACGGCGCCCAGCCCCGGCACGCGGTGATCACCGACCCGAGGACGGTCGGCCGGGGCGGACTGCCCACGCACGCCGAGTCGTTGAAGGGGATCATCCCGGTCGGGGCGGACGGCGTCCGCAACCTGATGGACTGGAGGTTCGCGCCGGACGGTTCGCTGTACGTCCTGGACTACGGGCGCGGCTTCTTCACCTCCGACTCCCACTCCGCGCTGTGGCGCGTGACGTACAAGGGCGGCGGGGCGACCCCGGCCGCCGAGGACCTCGTAGGGAAGGCGGCAGCGCGGTGAGGCGTTCCACGTTGCGGCGGCGGCATCGCCCGATCCGCTTCTGGGCGGCCCTGGCGGGCTCGCTCCTGATGGTCCTCGGGCTGACCTCCACGTCCGCGCACGGCCGCGGCGGCGACCGGTCGGCGGTCGCCGCGGAACAGGTGCTGACCTGGACGGCGGGCGACTCGATCGACCGCTATCCGACCGCGCCGGCGAGCGCGGTGGCCGGCCGGGCGACCATCGTCTTCGAGAACAGCACGGCGACCGGCAACACGACGGGTATGCCGCACACGCTCACGTTCGGCGTGTCGGACCCGGAGTACAACGACGACGTCCAGCTCAACATCCTCGCCAATCCGGGCGACGCCCAGGGCGGCAGGCACAGCGTGGAGGTCACCCTCACGCCGGGCCGGTACTTCTACCACTGCACGATCCCCGGCCACGGCCGGATGAAGGGCGTCCTGACCGTCACCGAGGACGGCGGCCCGGACACCGATCCCCCCGCGACCTCGGCGAAGGTCGACGGCGACCGCGACGCCCAGGGCGCGTACATCGGCCGGGCGACGGTCACCGTCACGGCGAGCGACGCGGGCTCCGGCGTGGGCACGGTCGAGTACGCGCTGGGGGCGGACGGCGACTGGCAGCCCTACACCGCGCCCGTCGTGGTGGACCGGCTCGGCGACCACACGGTCCGCTACCGGGCCGCCGACCGGGCGGGCAACGCGGCGGCGGAGAAGTCCGTCGCCTTCGCGGTCGCCGCGCCGCCGAGCGACGACACGGCGCCGCCGGAGACCTCGGCGACCGTCTCCGGCGAGCGGGACGCGGCCGGCGCGTACCTGGGGACGGCCACGGTCACCGTGACCGCGTCCGACACCGGCTCCGGCGTCGACGCCATCGAGTACGCCGTCGGCACGGACGGCGCGTGGCAGCCGTACACCGCTCCGGTGGAGGTCCACGAGACGGGCGGGCACCGGGTCCGCTACCGGGCCACCGACCGGTCGGGGAACGTCGCGGACGAGAAGGCCGTCGCCTTCACGGTGGTCGAGCCGCCGTCGCGGGACCGGACGCCCCCGGAGACCTCGGTGGGGCTGGAGGGCCACCGGAACTCCGACGGCGCGTTCATCACCAGCGCCAGGGCGGTCCTCACCGCCACGGACGACGACTCGGGCGTGGACGGGGTCGAGTACTCCCTCGACGGAGGCCCGTACCTCGCCTACACCGACCCCGTGATCGTGGACCGGGTCGGCCACCACACGGTCGCGCACCGGGCCACGGACAAGGCGGGCAACACCTCCGAGGCGCGGCGGGTCTCGTTCACCGTCGCACGCGGCGGCGGGGTCCCCGCGCCCCCCTGCCCGGAGTTCGACGAGCGGCACACCGTCATCGTCGGCGCCGTCGACAGCGGCGTCCCGAACCGGGTCACCCGCAACCGCTGCACGGTCAACGAGCTGATCGAGGACGAGAAGGACTGGTCCTCGCACGCGCTGTTCCTCAAGCACGTGACGTCGGTCCTCGACAGGCTGCTCGCCGACGGGGTCCTCGACGCGCGCGAGCGCAGGGCGATCGACCGGGCGGCCGAGGAGTCCGGCATCGGGGAGCCCGGCGGGCCCGAGGGCTACACGAAGCTCTTCGACGGGACGGCGGCCTCCCTCGCCAGGTGGCAGCACGTGGGCGGCGGCGCGTTCGAGCTGAACGAGGCGGAGGGCTCGATCACCAGCTCCGCCTCGGTGGGCGGCATGGGGATGCTCTGGTTCCCGGCCCGCGCCTACGACGACTTCTCGCTGAAGCTCCAGTGGCGGGACGACGCCCCGGCGTCCACCAACGCCAACGGCGGGGTCTTCGTCCGCTTCCCGAAGGTCCACGACCACCCCGAGGAGCCGCGTCCGGAGTGGGTCGCCGTCAAGTACGGCCACGAGATCCAGGTGAACGACCGGCCGGACGGCGACATGTACAAGACCGGGTCGGTCTACGGGTTCGACCGGGTGGGCCTCGGCGGCGCCGGCGTCACGCCCAAGGGCACGTGGAACGACTACGAGATCCGGGTGGTGGACCAGCACTACGAGGTCTACCGCAACGGCGTCCTGGTCAACGAGTTCGACAACACCGGCGGTCAGCTCTTCGAGCCGCCGCGCGGCGACGATCCCGGCACCGACGGCCGGCGGTTCGCCTCGGGGTACATCGGGCTCCAGGTGCACGGGGTCTCGGACGTCATCTCGTACCGCGACGTCCGGGTCCAGGAGCTGTAGCCGGCATCGGCCCGCTCAGGTGGCCGCGGCCGCGTGCTCCGGCGCGCGGGCGCGGCCACCGGGGTGCCGGTGGCGCCACACCCAGAACACCGTGCAGGAGACCAGCGCCCAGCCGGCGAGGACCAGGTACGGGAAGAGGAACTGGTGGCCCTGGTAGTAGACGGCGGTGTGCTGGGCGTTGACGGACGCGCCCGGCGGCAGCCAGCGGCCGATGTACCCGAGGGGGGAGGGCAGCAGCGGCCAGGACACCGCGCCGCCGGAGGAGGGGTTGCCGAGCAGCACCATGACGCCCCAGGTCGGGATCATCGCCCAGCGCCCCATCAGGGTGTTGAACATGGTGAAGACCATGCCGGAGGTGAACATCGTGAGCGCGAGGATCAGCCAGGACTGCACGAACGGCAGGTCCACCGCCCCGAGCCACCAGTCCACGGCCGCGGCGATGGCGAAGCCGCCGAGCAGGGAGTAGGCGACGGTGAACGCGATGCGTTCGCCGGGGTTCAGGTCGTGGGCGTGCACGCTGAGCTGGATCGCGCCGAGGAACCCCATGATCACGGCGGCCAGCGAGATGTAGAAGAGGGCGAGCCCGCGCGGGTCGCCCTCCTGGAGCGGTTTGACGTCCTCGACCGTCACCGGCACCCCGGTGGCCTCGCCCACCTTCAGACCCGCCTCGCCGAGGAGTTGGGCCACGGACGCTCCCGACGCCCCGGCCACCTCCAGCACCACCCCGCCGTCGGACGAGCGCAGGATGGCGAACACCTTCTGCTCCTCCAGCGCCCGGCGGGCGTCCGCGGCGTCCTGGTACGCGCGCAGCCGGAGCGAGGCGTCGAGCGCCTTCTCCATGCCGGCGATGAACCTCTCCCCCTCCCGCAGCTCCGGCCGGGTGACCACGGCGGCCGGAATCCGGTGGGGGGTGGGGTCGGCCATCGCGTAGGTGTAGGAGCCGGCGAAGAGGCCGGCCGCGGCGGCGACGATGAGGGCCAGGACCGTCGCGGGGAGGAACGGCGAGTGCGTGTACGCCTGCCAGCGCTCGCGGAGGGTCGGCGGGCGCCCGTGCGCCCCGTGTCCGTCGCCCCGGTCCGCCTCCCTCATGTCGACCCGCCGTCGTCGTGCCGGGCCCTGCTGGGCTGCACCCGCTTCGGCTCGCCGGGCATCTTCGGGTACTCCGGCGGGTAGGGCAGGTCCCCGGCCCCGTGCTCCCGCTCGTCCCGGTCCGCCAGCTCCAGCAGGGCGTCGAGCCGGAACGCCTCCCGGTCCATGTCCGCGTGGACGTCCCCCAGTTCGGCGTAGCGCACCGGGAGCGTGCGGATGTCGAAGTCGTGCGGCCGCGCGTCGTCGATCTCCTCCCAGCGCAGCGGCGCGGAGACCGGCGCGTGCGGGAAGGGGCGTACGGAGTAGGCGGAGGCGATCGTGCGGTCGCGGGCGGTCTGGTTGTAGTCGACGAAGATCCGCTCGCCGCGCTCCTCCTTCCACCACGCGGTCGTCACCCGTCCGGGCATCCGGCGCTCCAGCTCGCGCCCGACGGCGATGGCGGCGCGGCGCACCTGGGTGAAGGTCCACACCGGTTCGATGGGGACGAAGACGTGCATCCCGCGGCCGCCGGAGGTCTTGGGCCAGCCGCGCACCCCGTGGTCCTCCAGCACGGAGCGCAGTTCGTGGGCGGCGGCGACCGCCTCGGCGTAGCCGGTGCCGGGCTGCGGGTCGAGGTCGATGCGCAGTTCGTCGGGGTGGTCGGTGTCCTCCGCGCGGACCGGCCAGGGGTGGAAGGTGAGGGTGCCCAGGTTGGCGGCCCAGAGCACGGCGGCCGGCTCGGTGGGGCACATCTCGTCGGCGGACCGGCCGCTGGGGAAGGCGATGCGGGCGGTGGGGATCCAGTCGGGGAGGTTCTTGGGGGCGCGCTTCTGGTAGAAGAACTCCCCCTCGACCCCGTCCACGAAGCGCTGGAGGGTGGTCGGCCGGTGGCTCAGGGCGCGGGTGATCCCCGCCCCCACCGCCAGGAAGTACTCGGCCACGTCCCTCTTGGTGTAGCCCTTCTCCGGGAAGTACACCTTGTCCGGGTTGGACAGCCTCACGGCCCGTCCGCCGGCGTCGAGCTCCACCGCTGCTCCCATGACGGTCACGGTAGGCCGATGGCACATATGCCGCACATCGGGAGACACGGCCGGGGCGGCGGGTCAGAATCGGTGCATGGACCTGCCGGTGATGCCGCCCGTGAAGCCGATGCTCGCCAGGTCGGTGTCCGCGATCCCGCCGGGGATGCAGTACGAGGCGAAGTGGGACGGCTACCGCGCGATCGTGTACCGCGACGGCGACGAGGTGGTGATCGGCAGCCGTACCGGAAAGCCGCTGACCCGCTACTTCCCCGACGTGGTCGCCGCCGTCCGGGACAACCTCCCGCCGCGCTGCGTGATCGACGGGGAGATCGTCGTCGCCCACGAGGGGCGGCTCGACTTCGACCGGCTCAGCGAGCGCATCCACCCGGCGGACTCCCGCGTGCGGATGCTGGCCGAGCGGTCCCCGGCGAGCCTCATCGCCTTCGACGTCCTGGCGGTCGACGACGTCTCCCTGCTCTCCACCCGGCAGGCCGAGCGCCGGACCGTGCTGGAGGCCGCGCTCGCCGACGCGCTCCCGCCGGTGGCCCTCGCCCCGGCCACCACTCAGGTGGAGGTCGCCCGCCGGTGGTTCGAGCGGTACGAGGGGGCGGGGCTCGACGGGATCGTGGCCAAGCCGCTCGACCTGCCCTACCGGCCGGACGTCCGGGCGATGTACAAGATCAAGCACGAGCGGACCGCCGACTGCGTGGTGGCGGGCTACCGCGAGCACCGCAGCGGCCCGGTCGTCGGCTCGCTCCTGCTCGGCCTGTACGACGCCGCGGGCGTGCTCCAGCACGTCGGGGTCTGCGCGGCCTTCCCGATGAAGCGGCGGGCCGAGCTGGTCGGGGAACTCGCCCCGCTGCGCACCGACCCGGCCGGGCACCCGTGGAGCGCGTGGGCGGACGCGGCGGCGCACGAGGGCTCCCGGCTGCCGGGGACGCAGAACCGCTGGTCGGGCGGGAAGGACCAGTCGTGGACGCCGCTGCGCCCGGAGCGCGTCGTCGAGGTGGCGTACGACCACATGGAGGGCGACCGGTTCCGGCACACCACGCAGTTCCGGCGGTGGCGTCCGGACCGGTCCCCCGCCGACTGCACGTACGCGCAGTTGGAGGAGGTGGTCTCCTACGACCTGTCCGAAGTGCTCGCGGGCGGCTGACCCGCCCGTGCGGGCGCGGCCGGGGCGGACATGAGCGGCGGGGTTCGGGGCACGTTCCTGTGCGGGAGGGCCCACCCGGTGCGGGGTGGGCCCTTCCTCCGCCGGTGCGCCGTCCGCGGCGCGGGGCCGGCGGCGGGGATGTGCCGAGGAGAACGGGGACCGAACGATGACCGAGCATCCGAAGACCGATCCGGCGGAGCTGCTGGAGGGGTTGACCGTGGACGGCCGCCGCCCCGAGCAGCCGGTGCTGCTCGACGAGCGGGGCCGCCCGCTGGAGACCTGGCGGGAGAACTACCCGTACGAGCGGCGGATACGGCGCAGGGAGTACGAGAAGGAGAAGCGCGTCCTCCAGATCGAACTGCTGAAGCTCCAGCGCTGGGTCCGGGAGAGCGGGCAGCGGCTGGTGGTCCTGTGCGAGGGCCGCGACGCGGCGGGCAAGGGCGGCACGATCCAGCGGTTCACCGAGCGCCTCAACCCGCGCGGGGCGCACGTGGTCGCCCTGGAGAAGCCGACCGAGCGGGAGGCCGGGCAGTGGTACTTCCAGCGGTACGTGGCCCATCTGCCGACCGCGGGCGAGATCGTCTTCTTCGACCGCTCCTGGTACAACCGGGCCGGGGTGGAGCGGGTGATGGAGTTCTGCACGCGGGAGCAGTACGAGCACTTCCTGGAGCAGGCCCCGCAGTTCGAGCGGATGCTCGTCGAGGACGGCGTCCTGCTGGTGAAGTTCTGGTTCTCGGTCTCCCGCTCCGAGCAGCGGACCCGCTTCGCGATCCGGCAGGTCGACCCGGTGCGCCAGTGGAAGCTGTCGCCGACCGACCTGGCCTCGCTGGACCTCTGGGACGACTACACCACGGCGAAGGTCGAGATGTTCCGGGCCACGGACACCGAGCACGCCCCGTGGACCGTGGTGAAGAACAACGACAAGAAGCGCGGGCGGCTGGAGGCGATGCGCAGCCTGCTGTGGCGCTTCGACTACGACAGCAAGGACGAGAAGGCCGTCGGCACGCCGGATCCGCTGATCGTGGGCCCGGCGGACACCCTGCTGGAGCCGGGCGAGGAGTGGAGCGACCTCTCGCCCACCCCCTTGGCCGACCGGCCCCAGGGGCCCGGCAACCACCCCCGGAAGCCGTGACCGCCTCATGACGGCCGACGGACGCGCGCCAGGTGTCGAGGCGGCCGGACGGGGAATGCGGTGGTGCCGGCGATCGTGTGCGAACACGGGCGGCGCCCCCGGCCGACCGGGCGGGAACGGGGACGAGTCCGTGCGGGCAGGCACAGACGACGGAGAGACAAGGAGGTGCGGGCGTGTGCGGCAACCCTCCCGTAGGTCGGGCCGACGCCGCGTCGGCGCCTGACGCGTCGTCCGGAGGCCCGGAGGTCCCGCGGAGCGCGGGCGAGGCGCGGGACGTCGTGGCCCGGCTGCTGGCGGCCGAGTTCTGCGATCTGTCGGAGGAGACCCTCTCGGACGTGGTCGTGGCGGACGCCCTGCTGGTGACGTCGGAGATCGTGACCAACGCGGTGCGGCACGGGGGCGGGGTCACCGGTTTCTCGGCCCGGATCACCGAGGACGGGCTCCGTCTGGTGGTCGACGACGCGAACCCCCGTGCCCCCGTCGTGCGCGAGCATCCCCCCGAGCGGATGGGCGAGGGCGGCTACGGCTGGGTGCTGGTCCGCCGGCTCACCTCGCAGCTCTCCGTCACCCCGCACGGGGAAGGCAAGCGCGTCGTCGCCGTGGTCGCCCTGGTCTGAGACCCGCACGCGCCGGGGGCGGGCGGCGCCGGCGTCCGTACCGGCTCCGCCACCGCCCCGCCGCGACCGCGCGGGCCCGGCGCGGGGACCGTTCCACCCCCGGCGCCGGCCCGCGCGCTCAGAGGCCGGCGCCGTCCCGCGGTGCGCACGGGTCCTCGTCGGCCGGGGCCTGCGCCGCTGTGGACCGGGCCGGCGGCTCCGGGGTCCCGCCGGTGCAGTCCGGTCCGGTGGGGGCCGGACCGGGGTCGGTGGGGTCGGGGCTCGGCGGCGTACCGGGCTCCGTTGGATCGGGGGTGGGGTCAGGGGTGGGGCTCGGGCCGGGCTCCGTGGGATCGGGGGTGGGGTCGGGAGTGGGGCTCGGGCCGGGGTCGGTGGGGTCGGGGCTCGGGCTCGGACCGGGGTCCGTGGGGCCCGGATCGGTCGGGTCGGGGCTCGGGCTCGGTGAGCCGGGCTTCGGCGGGCGCGGTGCGGGCGTCGGGCTCGGCGGGCGGGTGGGCTGCGGGCCGATGACGATGCCCCCGCCTCCGTCGCCCCTGTCCGGCCGGGCGGGCGCGGCGGCGCCGACCGGAGCCTTCGGCGGGAGCGCGCCGCCGGGTCCGGGGCTGCCGGGGAGCGGGCCGGTCCCGTCGGCCACCGGGTGGACGCCCTCGCGGTAGAACGCCAGCCAGGACAGCACCGTCCGCAGATAGGCGTCGGAGCGGTTGTAGCTGAGGATGGCCCGGTCCAGGTCGGCGCGGCGCGTCAGGTCGCGCGGCCCGGCGCAGAGGTAGCGCCCGGCGGCGAGCGCCGCGTCGTAGATGTTGCCGGGGTCCTCGCGGCCGTCCCCGTTGCCGTCCGCACCCCAGGTGGCCCAGGTGGAGGGGATGAACTGCATCGGCCCGACGGCCCGGTCGTAGCGGCGGTCGCCGTCGTACGCCCCGCCGTCGGTGTCCCGGATCAGCGCGAACCCGCGCCCGTCGAGCGCGGGCCCCAGGATGGGCGTGAGCGTCGTCCCGCGCGCGTCGACCCGGCCGCCGGACGCCTGGCCCGACTCCACCTTGCCGATCGCCGCGAGCAGGTGCCACGACAGCCGGCAACCGGGATCGCCGCCCCGCACCGCCCGCTCCGCCGCGCGGTAGGCGGCGAGCACGGTCGCCGGGATGCCCGCCTCGGACCAGGCGCGGGCCACGACCGGGTCGGTCCTCGGCCCCGGCTCCGTCCCCGTCCCCGCCCTCGGCGGTGCGGGTGGCTGCGGGCTCGGCAGCGGCGGTAACTCCGTGTGGTAGACGTCGTCGCCCGGAACCTCGCTCCACACCACGTCGTCGGAGGCCGCCGCCCGCTCCTCACGGGGCTCGGACGCCGCGAAGTCCGGCGCCTGGGAGGCGGTGAGCGCGGCCATCGCGGTGACCGCCGTGGCCGTGGCGGTGAGCCGGCGGCGCACCGATCGGTTGAAGCTCATAGGGGCTCCTCTCCCCCGGCGTCCGGGGCCTCCCCCGCCGTCCGGGGGTCCGGTGTCACCGGGTGAACGTGTCGATGGCGGCGATCCGCCAGCCGCCCTGGCGGTGCACGGCGTCCACGGCGAACATGGCCGCCGCGTAGGTCGTCTCCTCGTCCTTGCCGGTACGGGTGTTGCTCTGGTCGGCGAAGATCAGCAGCCGGGCCCGGTCACCGTCCAGGAGCTCCACCCCGGCCTCGGTGACGGTCGTGGTCAGGACGAGCTTCTGCCGCGGCGCCTGCTCCCGTACGGCGGCGAGCATGTCCTTGTGCTGCCGCACCGCCCGGCCGGTCAGATACGTCTTCGCCGCGCGGTCGGACCGGGCTGGCTCGGCGTAGTCGTACGAGAACACCGCGCCGACCGCCTCGCTGATCCGGCCCTTCACCTCGCTGGTGCGGCCGATGTCGGTGAGCGCGGCGTTCTGCCGGGCCGGCTCGTCGCGGAGGCTTTCCGCCGAGGTGAACGCCCAGACGGCGAAGGCCCCGAGGAGGACGGTGAGGACGCACAGCACGGCGGGCAGGCCCCTGCGGAGGCGGCCGGGACCGGTCCGTGTCCGGGGCCCGCCCGACCGGGCGCCGGCGTCCGGATCGGGACGGTCGCCGTCGTCGGCGGCGTCCGAGGCGGTGTCGGCGTGCGGGGCCGCGCCGGAGTCGGGGTGCGGGGCGTCGTCGGCGCGCGCGTCGGCGCCGGTGTGCGGGCCGGTCGGGGCGTCGGCGGTCGCCGGCCCCCGCTCGTACGCGTCGGGGGCCGTCGACGGCGGGCGCGTCGCGGGCGCGGTGGCCAGTCGGCGGCGGCGGTTGACGAGGTGGCGGGTCGTCGACATGGGGCTGGGTCCTCTCCGGGGCGGGCGCGGTGGCGGGGGGCGGATGCGGGCTCAGCCGGCCGGGCCGCCGACGGGCGCCTGGCCCAGTGCGCTGAGCTTCCACCCCGCCGCGGTCCGGGTGAGGCTGCCGAGCAACCGGCTCTCCTTCACCACCGGTTCGCCCTTCGGCGCGGCCACGGTGACCCGCAGCGCCACCATCACCCCGGCCCGGCCCGCCCGTTGGTCCAGCTCGGTCACCGCGCCGGAGAGGACCTTCGCGGTGCTGACCGTCTTCGCCGACGCGATCTGCCGGGCGAACGCGTCGCGCCCGTCGACCAACTGCCGGTGCAGATCGCCGGTGGTGGACTGCTCCCAGGCGTCGAGCCCCTTCTCCAGCGCGCGGTGGTCCAGGGTGTTCATGTTCTGCACCGCCTGCTCCCCCGCCGCCAGCGCGTCGTCCCGCGCCTCGGCGAAGGACGCCGCGTCGTCGTGCGTCGCCTCGTAGCGCTGCCAACCGCCCCAGCCCGCCGCCCCGGCCGCGCCGAGCGCCAGCGCCGCGGCGGCGATCACCACCGGGTTCCTCGTTCCCGCCCGTGCCATGTGCTGCCTCTCCCCTGCCTGCCGTACCGGACCGGTGGGCCGTCGTTCCCGGCCCGCCGTCATGTGGTGCCGATCTCGACGATCCGCCACTGCCCGCCGCGCAGTCGGGCGGTGACCGAGAGCTGGGCCGACGCGGTCGTGGCGGGCCGCCCCCGGCGCTCGTAGACCTGGTCGAGGAAGACCAGGAGGTGCGCTCCGGAACCGGTCAGCCGGGTGACTCCGGCCCGGACGACCTGGGTGGTCAGCGTCAGCCTCTGGTCGGCGGACTGCCGCTCGACCTGCCCGAACAACGTGGCGTACTGCTGGAGCGCCTTGCCCGCGAGGACCTGCTGTGCCGCCGTCCTGGCGGCCTCGGTGGACTGCGGACCGTACGAGAAGACCTTGGCGAGCGCGCTGCTGACGTCCCCGGTGACCCGCGCGGTCGCCTCCGCGTCGGTGAGCGCGCGGTTCGCGGCGGCCGGGGTGTCGCGGAGTTGGCGCCCCTCGGCGTACAGGGCGCCGCCCGCGGCGAGCAGGGCCAGCGTCAGCAGGGCCCCGAGGACGCGGGGCCACCGGCGGCCGGGGGCGTCCTGGCCGTCCGGGTCCGCGGCGCCCTCCGGGTCCCTTGCGGCGTCCGGGCCCGCGGGCGGCTCGGCGTCCGCGACGGGTTCGACCGCGGCCTCCTCCTCCCGGTCCCGCGCCGTGCCGGCCTCCGCGTCCGTCGTCGTTCCGTTCACCGTCGCCGCTCCTCCCCTCGCTGTCGCCGTCATCGCCCGCCGCCCGTCCCGATCGCGGTGAGCGACTTGACCTTCCAGCCGTCCGCCGTGCGCGCGAGGCCGGCGGCGAAGCGCTTGCGCTGGGCGCCGGCCGGGCCGGTGCGCTCGGCGACCTCGACGTCCACGGTGGCGATCAGCTCCGCCGTGCCGGTGCGCTCGTCCAGCGCGGTGAGCGCGGCCGCGGTGACCTCGCCGCGGGCGGTGTCGCCCGCCGCCGTCAGCGTCTTCGCGTCGGCCTTCGCGGTCCGCTCCAACTGGTCGCGCAGCGGTCCGGTGGAGGCGTCGAGCCAGGCTCGCAACCCGGCGTCCACCCGTCCGGCGTCCGTGCCGTCCAGGCTGTTCAGGGTCGCCAGATGGCGTTCGCCCTGCTTCAGGGCGGTGTCGCGGGCCTTGGCGTAGGACAGGGACCGGTCGCCGCGCGCCTGACCGTACGACCAGGCGCCGAGCCCGCAGACCAGGGCGGCGACGAGCAGGACCGCCCAACCGCCCAGGGATCGGGTGCGCGAGCGCGTCATGAGCGGCCTCCCAGGCCCAGCAGTCCGGCCATGCCGCCGGCCGGGGGCTCGGCCCCCGCCGGGCTGCCCAGGGCGCCGGGCAGCCGGTCACCGGTGGACGGGGCCCTCCTCGCGCCGCCGGTGTCCGCGGGGTCGCGCAGCAGCATCGAGCCCGGTACGGCGGGCTCGGGGACCGGGCCGCCCTTGGGGGCGTTGGCGCTGCCCCGGACGTTGACCCCGGTGCCGGGCGACGATGTGCAGCGGGCCCCGGTGTTCACGGCGGGTCCGGGTGAGACGTCGAGGCCGTTGCGGTAGACGGTGCCGCCGTAGCCGGCCGTGCAGGGCAGCGGCTCGAAGAAGGTGAGGGCCATGCCGAGCCGGGCGCCGTCGCCGTCGATCGCGCTCGCTCCGGCCGCCACGACGGCGGGCAGCTTCACCAGCAGTTCCTCCAGGCCGCGTTGGCGGGTGACGGCGACCTCGGAGGTGGTGAGGAGGTTGGCGACGACGACCCCGAAGGCCGGGTCGAGGTCGCGCAGGACCCCGCTGATCTGGACGGCGGCGTCCGGGGTGGCCGCGATGAGGCGGCGCAGGTCGGCGTCGGAGCCCTTGAGCTCGGCGGCCAGCTCCTTGGCCCCGGAGGCGAAGCCCTTGAGGGCCTGCCCCTGTTCGGCCTGGGTGCGCAGGACCCGCTCGCCGTCCGTCATCAGCCGGGTGGTGGCGGGCAGGGCCGCGTCGGCGGCGTCGACGAAGTCGCCGCTGGTGTCCAGGAGGACCTGGAGGTCGTCGCCGCGCCCTTCGAAGGCGGTGCCGAACTCCTCCACGACCGTCCGCAGGGACTCCAGGTCGACGGAGGAGGCGAAGTCGTCGACGCTGGTGAGGACGGCGGTGGGCGGGGCGGGCAGGGTGGTGTCGGCGGCGTCGATCACCGAGCCGTCGCTCAGGAACGGGCCCTCATCGCGGGTGGGCCGCAGGTCGACGTACTGCTCGCCGACCGCGGAGAGGTTGGCGACGACGGCGGTGAGGCTGTCCGGGATCGGCGGGGCGTCCTTCTCGATCCGCAGTTCGGCCTCGACCCCGTCGTCGGTCAGCTCGATGGGGCCGACCCGGCCCACGGAGACGCCCCGGTAGGTGACGTTGGAGTGGGTGTACAGGCCGCCGGTCTGCGGGAGCTGGACCGTGACGGTGTAGTGGCCGCGGAGCCCGACGTACTGGCCGAGGTCGGCGTAGCGCACCCCGAGGTAGCCGAGGACGAGGGCGGCGATGACGAGGAAGGCGAGGTTCTTCAGCCGGATGGCGGGGGTGATCACGGTGTGCCGCCCTTCTCGGTGCCGGAGGTCGCGGACACGCCGGGCAGCGGCAGCGGGAGGCCGCGGGGGGCGGCCGCCGCGTCGCCGCCCTCGGCCGGGGGCGGCGGGTCCGTCGGGTCGCCGGGGACGAGGGGCGGGATGATGCGGGTGCCGGGCAGCGCCGTCATGTCCAGATAGACGTTCAGGTAGTCGCCCTTGACGCCGCGCAGCACCTCGTCCGTGAAGGGGTAGGTGAGGAGCACCTGGAGGGAGTCGGGGAGGTCCTGGCCGGAGTCGGCGAGCGCCTTGAGGGTCGGGGCGAGGGCCTTGAGGTCGGCGACCATGTCGGCCTTGCTCCGGTTGATCGTGTCGACCGCCACGGTGGAGAGGGTGTCGAGGGAGCGCAGCATGGTCAGCAGGGAGCCGCGCTGCTTCTCCAGCACCTTGAGTCCGGGGCTGAGTCCGGTGAGCACCGTGCCGACGTCCCGCTTGCGGGTGGCGAGGGTGGCGGAGAGCCGGTTGACGCCGTCGAGCGCACGGGTGATGTCGTCCTTGTTGGCGTCGAGATCGGTGACGAGGGTGTCGACCCGGTTGAGCACGGAGCGGATCTGCGGTTCCTGTCCGCCGATCGCCTTGTTCAGCTCGGTGGTGATGGTCTTGAGCTGGTTGACGCCGCCCCCGTTGAGGAGCATGGACAGCGCGCCGAAGACCTCCTCGACCTCCGGGTTGCGGTTGGTGCGGGCCAGCGGGATGCGGCCGGTGGCCGCGAGGGAGCCGCGGGCGGTGCCGGCGGGGGGCGGGGTGAGCTGGATGAACTTCTCGCCCAGCAGGCTGGACTGTTCGAGGCGGGCGTAGGCGTTCGCGGGCAGCTCGATCTTCCCGTTGACCCGCATGGTGACGCGGGCGCTCCAGCCGTCCGGCGCGAGGTCGATCCGGGTGACCCGGCCCACGGACACGTCGTTGACCTTGACCGAGGACTGCGGCGCGAGGCTGAGCACGTCGCCGAAGGCGGCGGTGATCTCGTACGGCCGGTCGCCGAGGTCGGCGCCGCCGGGCAGCGGGATCTGCTCGATGCCGGTGAAGGCAGGTCCGTCGGTGCGGACGGCGAGGACGGCGATCAGGGCGCCGGCGGCGAGCAGGGCCACCGCTCCGGCGGCCGCGCGCGCGGCGGGTCTGCGCAGGGCGTCGCTCATCGTTCCGCCCCCTCCTTCCGGTCCGGTTCCCGGTGGGCCGGTTTCCTCTCGGGGGTTCCGAAGACCGTGCCGACTTCCGGCAGCGGCAGGACGGGCAGGGCCTTGCGGCGGTCGGCGCCGACGGGGGCCAGGCCGCTGAGCCGGCCGGCGGCGGCAGCGGCCGAGGGGTCGACGAGCGGTCCGCCCATGGACAGCTCGTTGAGGTTGGCCCGGCCGTGGAGGGTCCGGTTGGCCGGGTCGTAGGCGTTGAGGACGTTGCCCGCCGCGAGGGGCAGGGTGTCCATCGCCTCGGCGAGCGAGGCGCGCTGGTCGACCAGGGCCTGGGTGACGGGGACCAGGGCGTCGACGTTCTTCTTGAGGGCGCCGCGGTTCTTGGCGATGAACGCCTTGACCTGGCCGAGGGCGGCGCCCAGTTCCCGCAGCGCCGCGCTGAGGTTCTTCTTGTCGTCGGCGAGGAACGAGGTGACCGTGTTGAGCTGCTGCTCGGCGGTGCGGACCTCGCCGTCGTTCTTCCTGAGCATGGTGGTGAAGGACTGGAGGTGGGCCAGGGTGTCGAACAGGTCGCCGCTGCTGCGGTCGAGTGTGCGGGTCGCCTTGCCGAACTGCTCGATGGAGTCGCCGATGGCCTTGCCGTTGCCGTCGAGGTTCTTCGCCCCGGTGTCCAGCAGTCGGGCGAGGGCCCCGTCGGCGTTGGCCCCGCCGGGGCCGAGCGCGGTGGAGATCTCGGTGATGGAGGCGTACAGCTCGTCGACCTCGACGGGGGTGGCGTTGCGGGCGGCGGGCAGGACGGCGTCGTCGGCGAGGCTGGGCCCGCCGTCGTAGGCGGGGGCGAGCTGGATGTAGCGGTCGGCGACGAGGCTGGGGGCGACGACGACGGCGTGGGCGTCTTCGGGCACCTTGACGCCCCGGTCGAGGTGGAGCACGACCTCGACCTCCTTGCCGCGGGGTTCGACGGAGTCGACGGTGCCGACCTTGACCCCGAGGACGCGCAGGTCGGACCCGGCGTAGATGCCGGTGGTCCGGTCGAAGTAGGCGGTGACGGTGGTCTTCCCGTCCTCCTCCAGGGCGCTGACGCCGGAGGTGGCGGCGACCGCGACGAGCGCGAGTCCGGCGCCGATGCCGATGACGCGGGCTGGTCTCATGTCAGCGGCCCCCTTGCTGCCGGGGTGGCATACATCCGGCCGCCGGGGGCGTGCCGGCGGGGAGGTAGTTCTTCGGGACGACGCCGCAGACGTAGTTGTCGAACCAGCGACCGCTGCCGAGGGTGTTGCCGAGGAGCCGGCTGTAGGAGCCGGTCGTGGCGAGGACCTTGTCCAGGCTCCTGCGGTTCTTCACCAGGACGGCGGTGACCCGGCCGAGCGATGCGAGGGTCGGCCCCAGTTGCCTGTCGTTGTCCTCGACGAGCCCGGTGAGCTGGGCGCCGAGGTCGCGGGTGCCGGTGAGCAGCAGGTGGATGGCGTCGCGGCGGGCCTTGATCTCGCCGAGGAGGAGGTTCCCGTCCTGCAGGAGGAGTTCGAAGCTGCTCTTCTTCCCGGCGAGGGTCCTGCTGAGCCGCTTGCTGCCCCGGAGCAGGGTGGCGAGCTGCGCGTCGCGCCGGGAGACGGTGCGGGAGAGGGCGGAGAGGCCGTCGGCGGCGCTGCGGACGTGGGGCGGGGAGTTCTCGAAGGTGTCCGAGATCGTCTCGAAGCTCTTGGCGAGCTGCGCGGTGTCGATCTCCCCGATGGTCTCCCCGAGCCCGTTGAACGCCTGGTTGACGTCGTACGGGGAGGTGGTGCGGCTCGTGGTGATGCGGGAGCCGGGGTCCTGGGGGGCATCGCCCAGGGGGTCCACGGCGAGGTACTTCTCGCCGAGGAGGGTCTTGATGGCGATGCCGACCGTGGAGGAGTCGCCGATCCAGGCGTCCTTCACCCGGAAGTCGACCCTGACGCGGGGTCCGTCGAGCGAGACCGCGGTGACCTCGCCGACCTTGACTCCGGCGATCCGCACCTCGTCGCCGTCGGACAGCCCGGCCGACTCGGTGAAGTCGGCGCTGTAGGCGGTGCCCGTGTCGACGAAGGGCAGGGCGTCGGCGCGCCAGGCGGCGAGGCCGAGGAGGGCCAGGACGAGGAGGCCGACGATGCCGATGGCGACCGGGTTCCTCTCCCGGATGGGGGTGATTCTCATGCCAGGCACCTCGGTTGGGTGATCGCGATGCCGGTGGGCGGGGCGCTGCCGTCGTCGTGGGTGACGCCGGCGACCTTGGCTTCGCAGAGGTAGAGGTTGAGCCACGATCCGTAGGACGTCAGCCGGGTGATGGCCGCCATCTTGGCCGGGGTCTTCTGGAGGAAGTCCTCGACCTGCGGGCGCCCCTTGTCCAACTGATCGCTCACGCGCCCGAGTTGCCGGACGCTGTCCTTGAGCGGCCTGCGGCCGTCCTGGAAGAGGTCGGCGGTGACGGTGGTGAGCGCGCCCATGGCCGTGACGGCTTCGCCGAGCGGTTCGCGGTCGCCGGCGAATCCGGTGACGAGCTTCTGGAGGGTGACGACGAGGTCGTCGAAGCCCGCCTCGCGGTCGTTGACCGTCTTGAGGACCGTGTTGAGGTTCTCGATCACCTCACCGATCACCCGGTCCTTGGCGGCGACGGTGCCGGTCAGCGACCCGACGTGGCGCAGGATGCTGTCCACCGTGCCGCCCTCGCCCTGGAGGACCTGGACGATGGAGCCGGCGAGCCGGTTGACGTCGGGCGGCGACAGCCCTTCGAAGAGGGGCTGGAAGCCGTTGAAGAGCTGGGTGAGGTCGAGGGCCGGGGTGGTGCGGGAGAGCGGGATGGTGTCCCCGGCGGCGAAGGTGCGGCCGACCGGCCCCGCGCCCCGGTCGAGGTCGACGTACCGCTGCCCGACCATGTTGAGGTACTTGATGGACGCCGTCACCGAGGCGGGGAGGCTGCGGCCCCTGCGCACGGCGAACGTGACCTCGGCGACCCGCCGGTCGGCGACCCGGACGGCTTCGACCTGGCCGACCTTCACCCCGGCGATGCGGACGCTGTCACCCGGTATCAGCCCGGTGGCGTCGCTGAACCGCGCCTTGTACGTGGTGGTGTCCCCGACGCCCGTGTTGGCGATGGAGAGCCCGAGGGCGGTGGTGGCCAGCACGGTGGCCACGATGAAGACGAGGGACTTGACGACCGGTCCCGCGAGCGAGCGGCGTTTCACTTGAGCTTCACCTCCGCACCGCGGAAGGCCGGACCGATGAGCACGCTGCTCCAGTCGGGCAGGGTCTGCGGCTGGACTTTCAGCGAGGGGGCGACCAGCTCGTTGACGAGCCGGGACTCCTGGGGCGAGTTGGGCAGGCCGAGCGCGGTGTCCGCGCCGCCGTCCCGGCCGGCGGGCGCGGTGACGTCGGCCGTCCGCCGGGTGACGGCGGTGGGGGCGTGCTCACCGACGTACGGCACCGAGTAGCAGCGCGGTCCGCCGGCGGCCCCGTAGACCGGGGCGTCCCTGCCGGGGACGTAGGCGCCGCGGGCGGGCACGGGCTTGATCGTCACGTGGAGGCCGGGCCGGTCCGTCCCCTTGCCGAGCGCCTTGTCCATGGCGGGGACGAACCCGGCCAGGGTGCGCAGGGTGCAGGGGAAGGACTCGGCGTACTCGGCGAGGAGTTCGAGGGAGGGGCGGCCGGCGGCGGAGAGCCGGATGAGGTTGTCCGCGTTCTCCCGCAGGAAGGAGGTGGTGTCCTGGGCGGCGGCGGTGGTGGCGCCGTGGAGGGCGGCGAGCTCCGCCTCCTGGTCGGCGATGGTGGAGCTGGTGACGGTGGCGTCGGTCATCGCGTCCAGGACGTCCGGGGCAGCGTCCGCGTACAGCGTGCTCACCTTGACGAGTTCCTTGATGTCGGCGTTGAGGGTGGGCAGGTGCGGGTTGAACTTCTTGAGGTGGGCGTCCAGCGTGACGAGCGTCTCGCCGAGCCGTTCGCCGCGTCCCTCCAGCGCCCGGGAGACGGCGTTCAGGGTGGCGGAGAGCTTCTCGGGCTTGACGGCGGTCAGCAGCGGCAGGACGTTGTCGAGGACCTGTTCCAGCTCGATGGCGTTGCTGGAACGGTCCTGCGGGATGACCGCCCCGGCCCGCAGGGTCTCGCCCGAGGGGATGCGGGGCGGGACGAGGGCGACGAACCGCGCGCCGAAGAGCGTGGTGGGCAGCATCTGGGCGGTGACGTCGGCGGGGACGCGGTCCAGCTCGTCCGGGTCGATGGCCAGCGTGAGGCGGGCCCCGTCGCCGTCCGTGGCGATGGAGCGGACCTGTCCGATGACGACTCCGCGGAGCTTCACGTCGGCGTTGTCGTGCATCTCGTTGCCGACCGATCCGGTGCGGACGGTGATCGTGGCGTCGTCGGTGAAGTCCTTCTCGTACACCGAGAGCGAGAGCCACACGAGGAGGGCGGGCGACAGCAGGAAGGCGGTCCCGGCGAGCCGGCGGCGGGCCGTGCGCGCCCCGCCGCGGGTGTTCCGTGTGCGCATCAGCCGGCCACCTTCACCGTCGTCGTGGCGCCCCAGATGGCGAGGGAGAGGAAGAAGTCGGTGACGCTGATGAGGACGATCGCGTTGCGCACCGACCGGCCGACCGCCACGCCCACGCCGGCCGGTCCGCCGGTGGCGTGGAAGCCGTAGTAGCAGTGGGCGAGGATCACCAGCACGCTGAAGATCAGCACCTTGAGCACCGACAGCAGCACGTCGTCCGGGGAGAGGAACAGGTTGAAGTAGTGGTCGTACGTCCCGGCCGACTGCCCGTTGAACAGGACGGTGATGTAGCGGGAGGCGACGTACGAGGAGAGCAGCCCGATCGCGTACAGCGGGATGATCGCGACGACCCCGGCGATGATCCGCGTGGTGACGAGGTAGGGCATGGAGCGCACGCCCATCGCCTCCAGGGCGTCGACCTCCTCGTTGATCCGCATCGCGCCGAGCTGCGCGGTGAAGCCCGCGCCGACGGTGGCGGAGAGGGCCAGCCCGGCCACCAGGGGCGCGATCTCACGGGTGTTGAAGTAGGCGGAGACGAATCCGGTGAACGCGGCGGTGCCGATCTGGTTCAGGGCCGCGTACCCCTGGAGTCCGACGACCGCGCCGGTGAACAGGGTCATGGCGACCATGACGCCGATGGTGCCGCCGATGACGCCGAGTCCGCCGCTGCCGAAGGCGACCTCGGCCAGCAGCCGCTGCACCTCCCGCAGATAGCGGCGCAGCGTGCGGGGGATCCAGATCAGGGCCTTGGCGTAGAAGAGGAGTTGGTCGCCCGATCGGTCGAGCCGGCTGAGCATCGCCATGGGTCAGCTCCCCTTCGCGGGGACGATCTCGAGGTAGATCGTCGTGAGGACCATGTTCACGAAGAACAGCAGCATGAAGGTGATGACGACGGACTGGTTGACCGCGTCGCCGACGCCCTTGGGGCCGCCGCGCGGGTTGAGGCCGCGGTGGGCGGCGACGATGCCCGCGATGAAGCCGAAGAGCAGCGCCTTGAACTCGCTGATGTAGAGGTCGGGCAGTTGGGCGAGGGCGGAGAAGCTCGCGAGGTACGCGCCCGGAGTGCCGTCCTGCATGATCACGTTGAAGAAGTAGCCGCCGAGGGTGCCGACCACGGAGATCAGTCCGTTCAGCAGGACGGCGACCAGCATGGTGGCCAGCACCCGCGGAACGACCAGGCGCTGGATGGGCGAGACCCCCATGACCTCCATCGCGTCGAGCTCCTCGCGGATCTTGCGCGACCCGAGGTCGGCGCAGATCGCGGACCCGGCCGCGCCGGAGATCAGCAGGGCCACGATGAGCGGGCTCGCCTGCTGGATCACCGCGAGGACGCTGGCGCCGCCGGTGAAGGACTGGGCGCCGAGCTGCTGGGTGAGCGAGCCGACCTGGAGGGCGATGACCGCGCCGAACGGGATGGAGACGAGGGCGGCGGGCAGGATGGTGACGCTGGCGACGAACCAGAACTGCTCGATGAACTCCCGCACCTGGAAGGGCCGGCGGAAGACCGCCCGGCTCACCGCGACGGCGAGCGCGAACAGCTTGCCGGTCTCCCGCAGCGGGGCGAGCAGTCGCGACGGGCGCCGCTGCGCGGGCGGCGGGGTCTTCTCGGGCGGCTCGGGCGGCCGCACCGGCAGCGGGGCGGTCACGCGCGGGCACCTCCCGCCGGGGCGTAGCTGTCGAGGATCGCCGTACGGGCGGCCTCGGGCAGGCGGCCCATCATCGCCATGACCCGCTCCCGGCGGCGCAGCGCGCCCTGGCGCACCGGCATTCCGGGCGAGGGCTCCAACTGCGGGACGACGGTGCGGGGTCCGGCGGGGAGGAGGGCGGTGTCGGCCAGCCGCTCGGCCGCGAGGGTGGCGGCGTCCTTCTCCTCGGACATGCCGATGGGCCCCTCGCGGCGTCCGGCGAGGAACTGGGAGACGACCGGGGTGTCGCTGGTGAGCAGCACCTCACGGGGGCCGAAGGTGACGAGGTTGCGGCAGAAGAGCATCCCCATGTTGTCGGGGACGGTCGCCGCGATGTCGAGGTTGTGGGTGACGATGAGCATCGTCGCGTCGATCTGCGCGTTGAGGTCGATGAGGAGCTGCGAGAGGTAGGCGGTGCGGACCGGGTCGAGGCCGGAGTCCGGTTCGTCGCAGAGGATGATCTGCGGGTCCAGGACCAGGGCGCGGGCGAGGCCGGCGCGCTTGCGCATTCCCCCGGATATCTCGCCGGGGAGCTTCCCCTCGGCGCCGAGGAGTCCGACGATGTCGATCCGCTCCATGACGATGCGGCGGATCTCCGACTCCCGTTTGCGGGTGTGCTCGCGCAGTGGGAAGGCGATGTTGTCGAAGAGCGACATCGAGCCGAAGAGGGCGCCGTCCTGGAACATGAGGCCGAAGAGTTTCCGGGTCTCCATGATCTCGCGTTCGGGGCTGTTCACCATGTCGACGCCGTTGATGAGGACGCGCCCCTGTTCGGGCTTGAGCAGCCCGATGATGGATTTCAGGAAGACGGTCTTCCCGGTGCCGGAGGGGCCGAGCATGACACTCACTTCACCGGCGGGCAGGGTGAGGCTGACGTCCTGCCAGATGTTCTGCTTGCCGAAGGACTTCGTCAGGCCCTCGACGACTACCTCGATTCCCATGGCCCCTCCTTCGCGGTGGTGGTGAACGTGGTCATCGTTAAGCGCTCCGGCTCTGAGAAAGGCGGTGGCGGCCCGTCGCACATGCACCGGGGGGCGCACGCTATGTCCGCCGAATCCGCGAGGGCAAGCCGTTGAACAGCGGAGATCGACGCGTGCGGTGCCGGGGACGGATCGTTTGTCATGCGGTGACAAGGCCGGAGGCCGTCCTTGTCGCCATGTGCGCAAGCGCTCCGGCGTCCGGGAGGTGCTTTCGGTGGACCGGGATGGGGGCGAACCGGGCCGGTGCGTGCCGAACGAGCAGGTGCGAAGGCGTTTTCGCTCGGCACATCTGGGACGCTACGGTCCAGTAACCTGACTTCGCAATACTGGGTACGGATTTTCCTCGGCGAGAATGGATCTGCCCCGGAGGGTTGTCCACGAGTGAGTGATCCGCGCGTCGAACTTGTCGGATGGTGAGGAATTCCGCCCCCGGCGGGAAGTCCCTGCGGGCAACGGGAAGGGCCCTTTCGGTCACGCGCGACCGAAAGGGCCCTCTCCTTCAGGCGGTGGTGTGCCGGCGGCTCACCGTTCGGGCTTGGGCGCCTTCGGGGGGCAGTTCACGCTCGTCGGGTCGGTCGCCACGCACAGGGGCGCCTGCGTCATCTTGGTGTAGTTGTCGGCCTTCTCGCCCACGCTGGAGATGGCGGAGGTGAACAGCGGGTCGAGGTCCTCGCCGACGCCGCACCCCTGGAACGGCGGGATGTGCGCGCGCCCCGTCAGGGGCCCGCCGAACGCCACGCGGTAGCCGGACGGCGGGAAGGTCTGGCCGTACCCCCGGAGCACCTGCTCGAAGGGGCGCTCGGTGCGGCAGTCGGGACCGACGTCCAGCGGCACCCCGTTCACCTCGACGTCGGACAGGCGCATGGAGAGCTGGGCGGTGACCGTCGTCTCCTCCGGGTAGGAGGCGGTGTTGGTGACCGTGTGGGAGTGCACGACGGCCGGTGGGCCGACCTGCTCCAGGGTCATGGTCGCGGTCGTCGGCATGAAGCCGTAGGTGAGGAACGTGGCCTTGGCCGGCGGTAGTTGGCGGCGCCCCTCGTACTCGAACTCGACCTCGGAGGTGACGTCGACCGTCGAGGCGCACTGGTCGTTGATGTAGACCTTGTTGAGCACCACCTTCACGAAGGCGGGCCCCAGCGCGGCGGCGCCGTTCAGCTTGACGGCGTTGGCGTACCCGGCGACGTACGCCTGCGCGGTCGTCATGACCAGTTCGGGCGGGACCGGGAAGGGGCAGCTGTCGGGTTGCTCGCCGTCGAGGGCGTCGAGCCGCTTCCGGGCGAGGGCGTCGATCTTCTCCCGTGCGGAGGACGGCAGTCCGGCGCCGCCCGGTCGGGCAGGCGTCGGGAGCGGGGCGGGCGCGCTCTGCTCGGGCGTCGGCGTCGGCGCGGGGGCGGTCGGGTCGGCCTCCCCGCGGACCGTGATGACGACCGGTCGGACCTCCTGGTCCGCCACCGGCTCGCACAGGACGTCCAGGGCGGGGGGCGTGGTCGCCTCCCCGTCGTCGCGGAACGAGGAGAGCGTGAAGGCGAGCGCGGCCGGCTCCATGGTCGCCCGGCCGGGGCTGCCGAAGGACACCGTGGGCGCCTCTCCGGTCGCGGTGAGGACCACGCCCCCCTCGTCCGGGAGCTCCGAGGACTCCGAGGACTCCGAGGACTGCGGGGACTGCGGGGACTCCGGGGACTCCGGGGACTCCAGGGGCTCCGGGGGCTCCGGGAGGGCGACCGCGGGCGCGGTCAGGTTCTCCCACGAGGCGTCGGCGGACCGGTCGCCCAAGGTGTTGCGGACGGTGAGCCGGGCCTCGGCCGAGATCTCGGCCGCCTCCAGGTCGGTGAACCGGGTGAGCGCCGTCCGCTCCAGACCGATCTCCACGGAGACCTGTTCGGGCCGGATCTCCTCGCCCGTGCGGACGGAGGTGGGCAGCACCGCCGAGACGGTCACGTCCACCTCCTCGGGGCCCGAGGGGAAGGGGCAGGCGTAGCGGAGGCTGATCTCCGACTTCTGTTCGGCGGCGGCCGACTCGGCGCCGGGGACGAGCGCGGTGGCGACGACGAGCGCCCCGCCCACGGCCCAGTGGATCGGTCGCCTCGTCGCGGCGCGTGCATCGACGGTCATGGGCAATGTGTCCTTCCGGCGCGCGGGGGCCCGTGGACGGGATGGCTGCGGAGAGCGGGTCCGCCGCACGGCGACGGCCCGGAGGCGCACACCGAGCGGTCTCCCGGCGGACGCGGGGCGCGGTGGATGGCCCCTACCGACCGGTACGGTACGCACGCGGGCCGCGCCTGGGAAGAGCCCGGCCCGACGCCGGAGCACCGGCGGCCGGACTTTGGCGGATGGTGACAAACCCGCGCCGCGGCGTTGTCGGCGGGTGCGTGGAACGGCCCGCTCGTGAACGGTGCCCGGCCGTTGAGGGCTCACGGCCGGGCACCACGCTCACGTGCGGTTGGTCAGCGGCCGCGGATCAGCCGCTGATGACCGGGGACTTGCCCGTCGCGGTGTTCACGATGGTGTACAGGCCCTGGAAGCTGGCCGTGGCGCCGACGATCCCGCAGCCGCCGCCGACCTTGTTGGCGATGGTGAGCGTGAGCCCGCCGCCCGCCGTGTTCAGCGTGCCGTTGCTTCCGCCGGCGGTCGGGTTGTTGTACTTCGCCGCGACCTTGCCGGTGACGTCGAAGGCGCAGGGGCCGAGGACGCTGCTCCCGGACACCTTCGCCTTGATCGTTCTGATCTCACCGGTCGTCTGGCCGGTGGAGTTGGTGCCGGCGCCCGCCGCGTAGTCGTGGCCCCAGATCTGCCACGGCGGCGTGGTGGTGACCGTCCACGTCGAGCTGAACGGCCCGGTGCACGGCGAGTTGAACGAGATCGCCGAGATGGACGCGAGCTGGGCCGGGCTGCCGGCGACCGGGGAGGTCGGGGCGGAGCCGGACGCCTTGGAGGTGGCGCACTGGATCTTGTTGCCGTTGTTGTCCGTCAGCACGGTCACGCCGGCGCTGCCGGTGAACGCGCCGGTCGGCGTGATCGTCCAGCTCGTCGGCGCGGCGACGGCCGAGGGGGCGGCCAGGACGACGGATGCCGCGGCGGCACCGATCGCGGTGAGGACACCGGTTCGCTTGAACATGGATGACTCCCTTTTCTCGTCCCTTGGGGGATGCGACTGAACGTGACTGGTGCCGGCGCGTCCGCTGCTGTGCCGGTGCGGAGCGCCGGTGGCCGCGTCGCTGCCGAGCGCCCCCGGAAAGCGGCTCGTCTCCGGGGACGGCCCGCCGTGGCGGGACCGCTCGGTGGCAGCGAGGAGGCTTTCGCGCCGATCCGTGGTGGGCGTGGGGGTGAGGGTGGACTGCTCGCGCACCACCTCCTGGTGTCGGTCGGGAGGCCTACCGCTTGGCGGAGTGCCAGAATTCCGACAGCTTCCTGCCCTCGTTCGGCGCGAGGCCGGCGGGGTCGTAGGGGCTGCCGAAGTAGGTCGAGGTGTCGTCGAGCGTGACACCGTTCTTCCCGGCGGCGGACGGGAGGCCGGTCTTGAGGTTGACCGCCCAGTCCAGCAGTCCCGCGCCGCATCCGCCGGCGCCGGGCACGGCGAACGCCGCATCGGCCTGGTCCGCGCCGTCGAAGGTGTAGCGCCCCATCTCGCCCTCGTCGCCCTCGCCGTCGCGCGTGCCGTCCGCGGCGAACCGCTGGAGCGAGAGGGTCGGGGCCGTCGCGTTCTGCGGCTTCAGCAGCACCGGGTCGGCGGTGGTCCCGATGTAGCACTTGTCGCCGAGGAACGGGTTCTTGAGATGGATGCGCACCGGGATGGTGAGAATGGGGACGCCGGTGGAGAATGCCGCGCTCATATTGAAGTCGCGCGGCGCTCCGGCCGGTTCGATGGTGGCCGTCACCCGGTTGAGATTGTTGTCCGTCAACTGGCGGCAGATCGCCGAGACGAAGGGAATTCCGCTGGGGCACATCAGCCCGAGCAGTCCGCCGGGGATTTCGGCCGGGTCGGCGGTCAGCGCCCCCTCCGGCGGGGCCACCAGCGAGGTGGTGCCGTCGCTGCGCTGGATCACGCCGAGTTGGAGGTCGGTCTCGCCGGTGGTGACCCGGCTCTTGCCCAACGTGATGGAGCCGGTGGCCGAACTGGACGCGATACAGGTGGCGATGGTGTCGACGCCGTCCGCGGCCAGCATGGCGGGCGCGTCGACCGGGCAGCGGTCGAACGGCGCCCAGTCGCCGTTGAGCTGGGTCGCGGCGGTGGCCGAGCCGGTGGAGAGCAGAGCGCTGAATGCCGTGAACGCCGCGAGCACTCCTGTGCGGGTTCGCCTCGAAACGGATCTCATGTCGTCCCCTCTGTCGGCCGCCGTGGCGCGGCCTCGTGCACGAAGTTGACCGGTTCTGCAACACATGCCCGCACCGCGGCGCGGCCGTCGATGGCGATGGAGCCTCGGGTGGGTCCGGGGGGCGGAAGATCTGAGCATCAAATTTCGGGCAGATTTCGTGACCGAATTGACCGAGGCGTGATGTTACTCGCGGGAAACCGGGCGGCACAATCCGTCCGTCTAAGATCTTTTGCCGTCGGTCTTTTTTGATCCGAACCTGAGCAGCGCACCCCCGCCCCTTTATCAAGGAATGCGCATCATCGGGCCAGGAATTACGGGGCGGCGGCGTCGCCCCGTATGCGGCGCGCACCCCCGGACCCCGCCGCCGGCGAGGTCGCGCGGACCTCTTCCCCCTCCGTCCGCCGGACCGCGCCCGCGCCGGACCGGCGGCCGAAATCCGTGCCGGCGGGGAACCTCCGGGGGCCGGGGGCCGTGGTGAGTCGCCCGCACGCGCGGATGCCCGGCGCATACCGCCGGGGAGCCGCCGCGCCCACGCGGGGCGGCGGCGGCCCTTTGTTGTCGCCCTCTGCGTACGCGGCCGAAATCCATTGTCCGAAAGCGAGCAGTACGGTCCGACCTGCGCGGAAGTCGCCCCGTGCGCCCAGGGCGTGCGCCCCGTTCACTTCGATCGTGTCCAAGTGGTGGGCAGCCTCGATTCCTTGGTCTATCTTCGTCGCGGACTTGGTACGCACCTGTCGGTTCGTGGGAGCGCTTTCCCCCCACCGCCTCACCCCACCACCGGGCGCCGAGAGCAAGGGGACTTGCCATGGGACATCTCATACAGCCGTTGGATACCGACGATCCGCTGGGGCCGCTCCCGCAGGAATTCGCGGCGATCATGCGACCGGAACTTCCCAGCCTCATCAAGGAAATCGGCGTCGAGGTGACGCGCGCCTTTCCGGAATACGCCCGGCTGCTCGACGGACCGAACGGGCAGGCCATCCGGGTGGGGGTGGAGCAGAGCCTCTCCTCCTTCGTCGACCTGGTGGCCGAGCCCTCCGCCCCCACCACGCTCCGGGACGACATGTGCCGGCGCTTCGGGCGCTTCGAGGCGTACGAGGGCCGCGGCATGGACGCCCTCCAGGGGGCGTACCGGCTGGGCGCGCGGGTGGCGCTGCGACGGGCGAAGAAGGTCGGGCAGAGCTACCACCTCTCCCCCAGTCTGATGCTGAGCTTCGCCGACGCCCTGTTCACCTACGTCGACGAGTTGGAGGCGCTCTCCCGCGAGGGTTATCTGGAGGTGCAGTCGCAGTCCGGCGAGCACAGCGAGGCGCTGCGCCGGCGCCTCCTCCACCTGATCCTCGCCGGCCGCCCGACCCCGCGCAGCGCCATCGCCGACCTGAGCGAGCAGGTCGGCTGGGCGCTCCCCGAGGAGGTGACCCTGGTCGCAGCCCGCGCCCCCGCGGAGCTGGACCGGATGAGCACGGACCGGGACGTCCTGGTGGACCTCAGCGCCCCGCAGCCGCACCTGCTGGTGCCCGGCCCGATGGACGAGGCACGAAGATCCATGCTGGCGCAGGCCCTGCCGACCACCCGTGCGGCGGTCGGGCTGACCGTCCCCACGGCGCTGGCCGGCGACTCGATCCGCTGGGCCCGCCGGGTGCTGGAGCTCGTCGACACGGGCGTGGTCGACGACGCCCCGCTCATCCACTGCGAGGACCACCTCGTCACGTTGTGGCTGCTCTCCGACCCCGCCCTGCTCGACCAGTTGGCCCGGCGGGAGCTGGCGGCGGTGGCGGGGATCAGCGCCACGCGGCGCGAGCGGCTGATCGAGACGCTGCGGATCTGGCTCGACACCCGCGGGACGGCGGCGCAGATGGGCGCGCTGCTCGACGTCCACCCGCAGACCGTGCGGTACCGGATGCGCAGCCTGGAGACCATCTTCGGTGACCAACTCGTCGATCCGGAGAGCCGCTTCGCCACCGAGGCGGTGCTGCGGGCGACGCGCCTGCGCTCCCGTTCCACCCGCACATCCCTCTGACGCCAAGCACGTTCGGCGCGGCGGCGCAACTTACCGATGGGTAAAGCGACATGGGCGGTCAGTCCGCGACGGTTGCGGCACGGAGACGTATCCGACGAGAACCCCGGAACCACGTCCCGTACACAGGAGGGAGCCTGCCGCTCGTCCGGCGGCAGGACCCCGCACCGCCCACCGGGCGGCCGTCCGAGAGGTAACGCCCCATGACCGCCTCGCACCTGCTCGTCCCCGTGCCGATCCCGGACCGGGTCGCCGCGCTGATCGGTTCGTGCATTCCGCCGCACGTCCTCCAGGCGGAGATCGACGCCGCCTGCGCGGCGCGGGAGGTCCGCCGCTTCCGCGGCCCGCTGCTCGGCGACGAGGACCGGGCCGACCGCGAGGCCGCCCTCTCCGAGCTGGCGCGGGCCAACAAGGTGCTGTGCGCCCGCCATCCGCGGTTGGCCGTGCTGCCCGGATCGCCTTTCTGACCGCGTCCGCGCGGGACGCTTGCGGCGCGCCGCCACCCCCCTTACCTTACCCAAAAGTAAGTTTACTCTGGAGTAAGGAAACGGCATGGACGGAACCAGTGGCGGCGGCCTCTCCGACGACCTGGCCGGGCTCGACTTCGCGGCCGTCTCGCCCGAGGAGTTCGCCCGGATCGTCAAGGGCCTGCCCGCCCACCGGATCGCCGAGGTCATGCGCGGCGAGCTGCGCGCCCGCGTGCTCGGCGCGGTCTTCGGCCGGATGGGGCAGCAGTTCCGGCCCGAGGCGGCCGGGCCGCTCACGGCCCTGATCCGCTGGAAGATCACCGGCGAGAGCGAGGTCGTCTACGAGACCGCGATAGCCGACGGCACGTGCGAGGTGGCGGCGGGCCGCTCGGAGGCCGAGCCCCGCACCACGCTGGTGATGGACGACGCGGCGTTCCTCAAGCTCGTCTCCGGCAACGGCAATCCGGTGACCATGTTCATGACGCGCAAGCTCAAGGTGGTCGGAGACGTCGCCCTGGCCTCCGGGCTCACCCGCTACTTCGACATCCCGAAGGGCTGAGCCATGGGCTTCTTCTCACTGGCTCTGACCGAGGAGCAGCAGGAGCTGCGCGACTGGGTGCACGGCTTCGCCGCTCGGGTGGTCCGCCCCGCCGCCGCCGAGTGGGACGCTCGGGAGGAGACCCCCTGGCCCGTCATCCAGGAAGCCGCGCGGATCGGCCTGTACGGGTTCGAAACCCTGGCCGACCTGTACGGGGACCCGACCGGGCTGTCGCTCCAGATCGCCAACGAGGAGCTGTTCTGGGGCGACGCGGGCATCGGCATGGCCCTCTTCGGCACCTCGCTGGCGGTCGCCGGGATCTTCGCCGCCGGCACCCCCGACCAGCTCGCCGAGTGGGTGCCGCAGTGCTACGGCGACGAGGACGACCCGCAGGTCGCCGCGTTCTGCGTCTCCGAGCCCCAGGCCGGCTCCGACGTCTCCGCGATGACGACGCGGGCGCGCTACGACGCGGCGGCCGACGCGTGGGTGCTCTCCGGGCAGAAGGCGTGGATCACCAACGGCGGGATCGCCCGCGTCCACGTCGTCGTCGCCTCGGTCGACCCCTCGCTCGGCTCGCGCGGGCAGGCCGCGTTCATCGTGCCGCCCGGCACGAAGGGCCTCACCGCGGGGCGCACCGTCAAGAAGCTGGGGCTGCGCGCCTCGCACACCGCGGACCTCTTCCTGGACGACGTGCGGGTGCCGGGCCACTGCCTGCTCGGCGGAAAGGAGCGGCTGGACGCCCGTCTGGCACGGGCCCGCGAGGGCGGCCCGGCCAAGGGCCAGGCGGCCATGGCGACCTTCGAGGTCAGCCGCCCGACCGTCGCCGCGCAGGCGCTGGGCATCGCGCGGGCCGCGTACGAGTACGCCCTGGAGTACGCCGGCGAGCGCGAGGCGTTCGGCAGGCCGATCATCGAGAACCAGTCGATCGCGTTCGCGCTGGCGGACCTGCGCACCGAGATCGAGGCGGTGCGCCTGCTGATCTGGCAGGCCGCCTGGATGGCCCGCAACGACCGGACGTTCGACGCGGGCCAGGGCTCCATGTCCAAGCTGCGGGCCGGCGAGCTGGCGGTCGCCGCGACGGAGAAGGCCGTCCAGATCCTCGGCGGCGCGGGGTACAGCCGGGAGCACCCGGTGGAGCGGATGTACCGCGACGCGAAGATCTACACGATCTTCGAGGGGACCAGCGAGATCCAGCGCCTGGTCATCGCGCGGGCGATCTCGGGGCGGCACATCCGATGAGGTGACGGTCCCGGCGGGCGGTGCGCGCGCCCCCGTCCGGCCCCACCCCACATGCGGGCGGCGGGGGCCGGTGCGAGGGTGCTGACGTGACCACTGCCAGCGAGCAAGCCCCCGCCGCGCAGAGTGCCGCCCCGCCGCCGCCCGTCCTGGACCGGCGCCGCCGCAACATCGTCTTCGCGACGATCGTGCTGGGCATGTTGCTGGCGGCGCTGGACCAGACCATCGTGGGCACGGCCCTGCCGACGATCGTCTCGGACCTCGGGGGCGCCGCCCACATGTCGTGGGTGGTCACGGCGTACCTGCTGGCGGAGACGGTGGCGACCGTCCTGGTCGGCAAGTTCGGCGACCAGTTCGGGCGCAAGCTGGTCTTCCAGGTCTCGGCGGTCGTCTTCATCACGGGGTCGTTCCTGTGCGGGCTCGCCTCGGACATGCTGCTGCTGATCATCTGGCGCGGTATGCAGGGCATCGGCGCGGGCGGCCTCATGGTCACCTCGATGGCGCTGATCGCGGACGTGATCCCGCTGCGCGAGCGGGGCAAGTACCAGGGCGCGATCGGGGCGGTCTTCGGCATCTCCACGGTGATCGGACCGCTGCTCGGCGGTCTGTTCACCGACCATCTGACGTGGCGCTGGGCGTTCTACGTCAACGTGCCGATCGCCGTCGTCGTGGTCGTCGCCGCCGCCCGCAACATCCCGTCGGTGAAGGCGGCGGGCCGGCCCGTCATCGACTACGCGGGCATCGCGCTGGTCACCGCGGGGGCGAGCGCGCTGATCCTGGCGACGAGCTGGGGCGGCAACGAGTACGCCTGGGGCTCGCCCATGATCATCGGGCTCTTCGCCGGCGGACTGGTCGCCCTGGCGCTGTTCTGCCGGGTGGAGACGCGGGCCCGCGAACCGATGCTGCCGATGCGGCTGTTCCGCAACCCGGTGTTCACGGTCTGCTCGGTCCTCAGCTTCATCGTGGGCTTCGCGATGCTCGGCTCGATGATCTTTCTGCCGACCTACCTCCAGTACGTGGACGGGGACTCGGCGACGCTCTCGGGCGTGCGGACGCTGCCGCTGGTGGTCGGCCTGCTGGTCGCGTCGATCTTCAGCGGCAACGTGGTGAGCAAGACCGGCCGCTACCGCCTCTTCCCCGTCGTCGGCACCCTGGTCATGGCCGCCGGCCTGTTCCTCCTGTCCCGGATGGGGCCGCGGAGCGGGGTGTGGGTGGAGTCGCTGTACATGGTGGTGCTGGGGCTCGGCATCGGCCTGGCCATGCAGGTGCTGACGATCGCCGTCCAGAACACCGTGGACTACGCGGACCTGGGCACGGCGACCTCGGGCGTGACGTTCTTCCGCACGCTCGGCAGCGCCTTCGGCACGGCGGTGTTCGGCACGATCTACGCCAACGCCCTGAAGCCCAACCTCACCGACGGCGTGGCCCGCGCGGTCGCGGCGGGCGGCGACCCCGCCACGCTGGCCGGGGCCTCGCAGAGCCCGCAGGCGCTGCACGCGCTGCCCGCCGCCCAGGCGGAGCCGCTGGCCCAGGCGTACGCGGACACCCTGCACACGGTGTTCCTGTGGACGGTCCCCGTGGCGCTGATCGGGTTCGTCGTCGCCCTGTTCCTGAAGGAGGTCCCGCTGCGGGACTCCGCGCGGCTCGGGTCGACGGACATGGGCGAGGGCTTCGCCCAGCCGGGCACCGGGGACTCGGCCAGGCTCCTCGAGGTCTCGGTGGCCGCCGTCCTGCGCTCCGCCGGGCGGGACACGGTCCGGCGGATCGTCGCGGAGTCCGACACCCGTCTGGACGTGGCGGGGGCGTGGGCGGTGATGCAGGTCGACCTGTTCACCCGCATGGTGGGCCACGCGAGCCTCGGGCTGATCGCGGCCCGGCACCGCGTCCCCCCGGAGGTCCTGGTGCCCGTCTTCGCCCGGATGGTGGACGAGGGATATCTGACGGGCGAGGGGCGGCTGTTCTCGCACACCGCGGCGGGCCGGCGCGAGGCGGCGACGATCTCCGACGCCTGGGGCCGCTGGCTCAACGCCCGGCTGGCCGAGGACGGCGCGCGCCCCGACGACCGGCGGCTCCGCGCCACCGTGGACGTGATCGCCAAGCGGCTGCTGGCGGAGGACCTGGCCCAGGAGCTGTCGCCCGCGCCGGAGGCCGCCGGCGCGCCCCGCGCCGGGGCCCTGGTCTGACGCGGAGCGGGCGGGGCCGTCCGGCCGCCGTCTCAGTCGACGAAGACGGCCGCCGCGTAGACCCAGGCCCCCTCGTGGCGGACGAACCGGCTCTGCTCGTGGAGGGAGTCGGGCCGCCCGTCGTCGGTGTAGTGGGCGCGGAAGGTGACCGTCCCCGTGCTGTGGAAGGCGCTGCCCTCGGCGGTGTCCAGGATCTCCAGCCGCACCCAGCGCATCGCGGGGTCGAAGTCGACGGCGGCCGGCCGGGTCTCGGGGTGCCAGGTGCGCAGGAGGTACGCGGCGTCCCGCACGGCGAAGGCCGCGTACCGCGAGCGCATCAGGGCCTCGCAGGTCAAAGCGGCCGCCGCGCCGGAGTGGAAGCGACCGCAGCACTCCGCGTAGGCGGCGGGCAGGCCGCAGGGGCACGGGGCGGCGGAGCTGGTCGGGCGGGCGGCGGGCTGCCGGAGCCGGGAGGCGCGTCGTGACATGGGTCCATTGTGACGCGGGGAGGCGGGGCCCCGGCCCGGCGGGCCCGCCCCCGCGGCGGGGCGGCCGGGTCAGGGCTTCCGGGCGACGCCCGCGTAGCCGGGGATCGGCTCGTCGCCGGGGGTCTCGACGACCTCGCCCAGCTCGGGGCGCCAGTCGGCGGAGAGCGTGACCCCCGGCTCGACCAGTTCGAGGCCGTCGAAGAAGGCGGTCAGCTCGGCGCGGCTGCGGGGGCGCAGCGTCATCCCGCGCTGCCGGTACATGGCCCGCGCCTGCGCCGCGCCCTCCGGGTTGAAGTCGCCGGTGGTGTGCGAGAGCACCAGGTAGCTGCCGGAGGGGAGCTTGTCCACGAGCCGGTCGACCAGCTCGCGCGCGCCGTCCTCGTCGTCGATGAAGTGCAGCAGGGCCAGCAGCGACAGGGCGATCGGCTTGCCGAAGTCCAGGAGCTCGCCGGCCTCGGCCAGGATCTTGTCGGGCTCGCGCGCGTCGACCTGGAGGTAGGCGGTGGCGCCCTCGGGGGTGGACCGCAGCAGGGCGGTCGCGTGGGCGAGCACGATCGGGTCGTTGTCGCAGTAGACGACGCGCGAGTCCGGTGCGGCGGCCTGAGCGATCTGGTGGAGGTTCGGCTCGGTGGGTATGCCGGTGCCGATGTCCAGGAACTGGCGCACCCCGCTCTCGGCGAGCCAGCGGGTGGCCCGGTGCATGAACGCCCGGTTGACCCGCGCCATGTCGCGGCCGCGTGCGTCCAGGGCGAGGAGTTGCCGCGCCATCTCCTCGTCGACCGGGTAGTTGTCCTTGCCCCCGAGGAACCAGTCGTACATCCGGGCCGGATGCGGCTTGCTGGTGTCGATCTCGATGGAGGGATTCTGCCCGGTCATGGCGCGCTCCGTGGTCAGGGTCCGCACGACGGCGGTCGGATGGGTCGGGGGCGGCGAACGACTCCGCCGGGAGGGACCCCGCGTGCCTGGAGGGGCGGGGCGTTCGCGCCCGGTCAGAATAGGGGGCGGAGCTCTCAGGTGAGAAGGAAATCCGCCTGTCCGGCCTTGGCTCCCTGGATGAACGCGGCGATCTCGCCGTTGGAGTAGATGAGGGCGGGGCCGTCCGGATCGGCGGACTGGCGCACCGCCACCCGGCCGTCCGCGAGCTTCATGGCCTCGATGCAGTTGCCGCCGTTCCCGCCGCTCCACGGCTTGTACCAGCCCTCGCTGCCGAGGTCGCCGGCCGGCATCCCGTTGTATATGCGCTCCATCACAGCTCCTTGCGGAAGTCCCGGAGGATTTCCTTCGTGCGTTGTGCAGTCGCGGCCTGAGCCGCCATGCGGTCCATGACCTCGAGGTAGGACGCCACCTCGGGACGGGCGTCGAAGTAGACCGCCCCGGTCAGGTACTCGCTGTAGACCATGTCGGGGAGTTCGGGCACGGCGAACCGGAAGAGCACGAACGGCCCGTAGGTGCCGGGGTGGTGGCCGGTGGCGAACTCCGCGATCTGCAGGGTGACATGCGGCAGCTCGGTGGCCGCGAGCAGCTTGTCGATCTGGGCGCGCATCACCGCGACGCTGCCCACGGGACGCCGCAGGACGGTCTCGTCCATGATCACCCACAGTCGGGGCGCGTCCTCCTTGACCAGCAGGGACTGCCGCTCCATCCGCAGCGCCACATGGCGTTCGATGTCCTCGGGTCTGGTCTGGCCGACCGCCCCGGTCCGCATCACCGAACGCGCGTAGTCCTCGGTCTGGAGCAGGCCGGGCACGAAGTGCGGCTCGTACATGCGCAGCAGGCTCGCGGCGCCCTCCAGGCTGACGTACATGCTGAACCAGTCGGGCAGGACGTCGTGGAACCGCTGCCACCAGCCCGGCTTGTTCGCCTCCTCGGCCAGCTCGACGAAGGCCTCGGCCTCGCGGTCGGCGACCCCGTACGCCTTGAGGAGCAGTTGGACATAGGGGATCTTCAGCCCGACCTCGGCCGTCTCCATGCGGCGTATCGTCGCGGGGGCGACCCTGAGCACCTTCGCCGCCTGGTCGCGGTTGAGACCGACGCGCTCCCGCAGGTCCTGCAGGCGCTTGCCGAGGACGACCTGGCCCACGGTCGGGGCGGACCGCGGTTCGCTCACTTCAGACCTCCCCCGTGCGCTGTTCTGCGTGCAGTGTGCCATGCGTGCGCCCCCAACGACACAGCCACTCTGGAAATTTCAGAGTGCCCCTTGCCAAGTGTCCGAGTCAGGGGGAGAGTTGGCCATCGAACCAGTTCGCTCAGTCATGCCCGCTCCCGCGCGACGGGGGAGCGAAGCGTGACGCAGCCCCCACTGTGAGGAATCGGTCGTGGCACCTGGCAGTGCGCTCATCCCCCGGATCATGGATCTCAGCCCCGGTACGGAGGCGCTCCGGCACTGCTTCGCGCTGCCCGCGCGCCCCGAGTCCGTGGCGCCCGCGCGGCAGTTGACGCGGGCCCGGCTGAACCTGTGGCGGGTGGCCGACGACACCCACGAAGCGGCCGTGCTCATCGTCTCCGAGCTGGTGACCAACGCGATCGTGCACACGGCCAGCGCCCGCGTGGTGTGCGAGTTGCGCCGCCTCGGCGGGCGTCTGCGGATCACCGTGCAGGACCAGGGCCACCAGCCCGACGGCCCCCGGCTGCGCCGCACCGCCGACGACGAGCACGGCCGCGGCCTGCTCCTGGTCGACGCGCTGAGCAGCGCCTGGGGGTCGCACGACGCCGAGGACGCCTCCGGGCGCATCGTGTGGGCGGAGGTGCCCGACGGAGCGGAACGGCCCTACGGGACGGAGCGCCCGTGTTGAGGAACGCGCTGGCGCGGCTGCGCGCGGCGTACCGCCCCCGGCCGTCCGCCCGGCCCCGCGGCGGCCCGGTGAGGCTGGTGCTGCCGCCCGCGATGTCGGCCACCCTGGGCTGTGACGCGGTGGGCGTGCCCGCCCGGCACGGATTCCGCCTGATCTCCCATCTGCCGCGCACCGGCTGCGTCTACGCGGACACCGACCGCTGGTGGTGGATCGTCCCGGCCGGCTCGGACCTGGACCTGGACTGGCCCGAGCAGGTGGCCTACGCGCGGGGCGCCGAGGTCCCCGGCGGACGGCCCCGGCTGATCCACTCGCCGGACGGCCTCACCCCGTACACCCCGCCGATCCCGCTGTTCCTGATGGTCTGCCAGGTGACCGGGGCGACGCCGCGCTGGGCCGCCGACGGAGCGCCCAGCGCGGTGCCCGCGCCCTGAGCGCCGGTCCGGTTCAGGGCCCGTCGAGGTAGGCGAGGCGCGGGTGGACCTCGGTGTAGCGGTCGACCAGGCGGCGGGCCACCGCCACGGAGTCGACGAGCGGGTGCAGGGCGAACGCCCGCACGGCCGCCGCGCGGGACCCGCTCTCCGCCGCCTCCAGCACCGCCCGCTCGGCGGCCTTCACCGCGGTGACGAGACCGACCGCGTGGTCCGGCAGGGGCGACACGGCCACCGGGTGGGCCCCGTTGGCGTCGACCAGGCAGGGCACTTCGACGACGGCCTCGGCGTCCAGGGCCGAGAGCGTCGTGCGGTTGCGGACGTCGAGGACGAGGCAGGTGCGCTCGTTGCGGGCGACGGCCCGCATCAGGGCGAGCGCGACCTGCTCGTACCCGCCGGAGGCCAGGTCGCTCTCCCCCCGCTCCCCGGCCCCCGCGACGTCGCGGTTCTCCGCCATGTACGTCGCCTCGCGCTCGGCGCGGGTGCGCTCCCACGTGGGCAGCGCCGGGGCGCCGGGCTCGCGCATCCGGGCGTAGAAGCCCTCCTGCTGGTCGCGGAGGAAGGCCCCGCGGGTCCGGTCGGCCCGCTGGTAGGCGCGTACGGTCTCGCGGTTGAAGTAGTAGTAGTGCAGGTACTCGTTGGGGATCGCGCCCAGCGACCGCAGCAGTTCGCCGCCGAAGAGGCGGCCCTCCTCGAAGGAGTCGAGCAGCGCGGGGTCGCCGAGCAGCCGGGGCAGCTCGTCCCGCCCGTCGACGTACAGGCCCTGGAGCCAGCCGAGGTGGTTGAGTCCCGCGTAGTCGATCCAGGCCCGGTCCGGGTCGGCCCCCAGGGCGCGGGCGGCGCGCCGCCCCAAGCCCACCGGCGAGTCGCAGATCCCGAGGACCCGGTCGCCCAGGTGCCGGGACATGGCCTCGGTGACGAGTCCCGCCGGGTTGGTGAAGTTGATGACCCAGGCGTGCGGGGCGAGGCGGGCGACGCGCCGGGCGAGGTCGAGGGCGACGGGCACGGTGCGCAGCCCGTACGCGATGCCGCCGGCGCCCACGGTCTCCTGGCCGAGCACGCCCTCCTCCAGGGCCACCCGTTCGTCGGCGGCGCGTCCGGCCAGTCCGCCGACGCGGATCGCGGAGAAGACGAAGTCCGCGCCGCGCAGGGCCTCGTCCAGCTCGGTGGTGGCGACGACGGCGGGGGCGTCCGGGACGCCGCGCGCCTGTTCCGCCAGCACGCGGGCGATGGCGGTGAGCCGGCCGGCGTCGGTGTCGTACAGCGTCACCCGGGAGACGCGGCCCTCCGCGTGGTCGCCGAGGAGGGCCCCGTACACGAGGGGGACCCGGAATCCGCCGCCCCCGAGAATCGTCAGCTTCACGCTGCCCGATGGTACGGGCAGGGCCGGACCCGGGGGGGGGGGGGGGGGGGGGGGGGGGGGGGGGGGGGGGGGGGGGGGGGGGGGGGGGGGGGGGGGGGGGGGGGGGGGGGGGGGGGGGGGGGG